>CAKZVN010000259.1 GCA_937922105.1 uncultured Litorilinea sp. | reverse complement strand
TCGCCGTGGTGCATCCAGTCGTAGTAGGCGTCGAACTCGCGGTAGATTTGGCCGTAGGCGGTGAACTGGCGGGTGACGGCTTCCCAGAGGTGGCGGCTGCGCGTGTGCAACTCGCTTGCGCCGCCCAGCGCATAGAAGAGGGGCCAATTGTGATAGCTTTCGTAGCCGTCGTCGGAGCCGTCCATGCCGGGCCATTCCTCGCGCCAGACGAAGGTCCCGTCGGCGCGGGTATAGCGTTGTTGATAGACGGGGGCAGCCTCGTTCATGACGGCAATTAGGTGACGTTGGCGCAGCGCCCAGTCCGGGATGGGGCGCTGCGCGGCGGCGGTCAGGCGGGCGGGTAACATGGTTCCTCGCTGGGTCATGGGTGTGGTCTATAGACGGAAGAGCGGTTCCACGTCGGCAAGGATAGCCTCGAATTCGGCGCGGTCATAGTCGTCCAGTTGTTTGCCCGGCGCACGCGCGACGCGCGTCTTGAAGATGCCGCGGCGCACCAGTAGTTCTTTGTAGACTGCGACGCCGTGCATGCGTTCGAAGTTGATCAAGGGCAGGATGCGATTGTAGATGCGTCGCGCGCCGGCTTCGTCTCCTTGCTCCAGCAGCGTCCACATGTCCACCTGGACGTCGGTGGACTGGCTGGCGGGCATGTTGCCGTGTGCGCCGCGACGGTATTCGTCCAGCAGATAGACGCCGCCTTGCCCACCGAAGACGCCTTTGCAGGCGTCGCCTGCGGCGGCGAGGGTGGCGCTGATCATGCGCGGTTCAGGCAGGGTCTCCTCTTTGATGTACTCCACATGCTCCAATTCGCGACACATGCGCGCCAGGAGTTGGCTGGACATGGGCGTACCCGGCACACCGGCGTAGTTTTGGATGCAGATGGGGATGTTGACCGCGTCGTTGACCGCTTTGAAATAGGCATAGCACCCTTCGGCGTCAGGGTGCAAAATATGGGGCGGCATGAGCATGAGGCCGTCCGCGCCTGCCTTTTCGGCAAAGCGGCTGAGTTCCACCGCAGGCACCAGATGCCCGTGGGTCGTGGCGGCGACCACGGGAATTTGCCCGCCGGCTTCGTGGATGACGATCTCGATCCAGCGTTTGCGCTCGTCGTCGGAAAGCGTGGGGAACTCGCTGGCATTGGCTGGGCCGACCAGTCCGTGCGCGCCTGCTTCGATGCAAAAGCGCACTTCTTTACGCAAACTCTCCTCGTCCAGCGTGTAGTCGTCGTTGAAGGGGGTGACGACGATGACGAAGATACCTCTCCACGGCTGGGTCATGGCTTCCTCCGAATCAATGCGGGGCAGGGTGGGTAGACCAAAGCTAAAGCCATTGGTCGAACCAGGCGAAGGCCTCGGCTTGCATTTGCACGTCGAATTTGTGCGGGCCGGGGTAGAAGGTGGCGCGATAGTTGCCCGCCGCGCCCGCTTTGGCATAGACCTGGCTGAGGATGATGTCGGCGCGCTGCATTTCCTCGAATGTAAAGAGCGCGTCGTCAATATCGTTTTGCACCAGGGTGGGCAGCGGGACGCGCAAGCCGAGGATTTCGGGGTAGTCTAGCTCGCGCGGCAAGAGGGGCACGTAGCACATCCACGTGTGGGTGTGGCATTTGTGGAGCAGATAGTCGCGCCAGGTGGTCATCATGCCCACGCAGACCGCGACCTTGATGCGTGGGTCCAGCCCGGCGAGGAAGACGGTGCGCAAGCCGCCGCCGGAAAGCCCGGCGCAGCCGACGCGGTCGGCGTCTACATCGGGCCGCGCGCAGAGCACGTCCAGGCTGCGCTGGTCTTCGGCGCTGAAGACGCCGGGCCAGGTTGTGCCCGCGGCAAAGAGGGATTTGGCCATAATATGCTCGTGTTGCGCGGCCCACTGGTTGTAGGCGGCAACGCCTGCTTCGTCGGCGTGATCGTCGTCGTGAAGACCGTTGCGCAACACCTCGGCGACCTCTGCCAGGCGCACACGGCGCGAGCCGAAGGTGAAGACATCGGGGACGAGGACGGCATAGCCGCGTTGGGCGAGTTCATTGGCCCAGGCGCGGTCGCCGTAGGAGCGGGCTTGATGCGCAGCCATGACGGGGTGGCGCGGCGCGCCGGTGTGGACGATCTTGTCGGCGCCGAAGTATTTGTTGCCGCCGTGATCATGCAGCGCAACCACGCCGGGCAAGGGACCAGACGCGTGCGCAGGCTTGAGGAAATAGGCGCGCGTGGGCGGCCCATAGGGCAACTGCCAGGCGAGTTCCTCGAAGTGCAGGCCGTCATATTCCCAAGTCCGCACGACGCGCGCTTGGGGCACACCGCCGGTGTCGGGTTGGGCTAGGCGCGCCAGGACGCGGCTGCGCGCCTGGTTGCGCCATTCCTCCAGATCGGTGAAGCGCGGATTACGCCAGGAGAAGTCGGCTGGGCCGTCGCCGGCAAGAGTTGCGGCCCACGGTCCATAGAGGCCGATCATGTTGGGGGGCGCGGCGGTGCTGGTGGTGAAGGGCGTAGCGGGTGTGGAGTCGAACATGGCGATAGGGCCTCTCTTAGAGTTTGCCCTGGGCCTGGGCGGCGCGAATGTGCTCGACGATCTGTTCGTAAAAGCGGGTTTCGGAGTTGTCCTGCGGTTCGTAGCCGATGATCTTGCGCGCGTTGACAATGCTCCAGAAGGCATGGGAGTTGCCGCTGATGCCATAGAAAATCTGGAAGGGGATGCCGTGTTCGTCGCGGATGTCTTCGGTCTCGATGCTCTTGATCACCAGCTGCGTCAGGTCGCGCGCGCTGAGATAGGCGCCCAGGGCGCGGCGCACACAGACCAGGTCGCCCGGCGGGCAATTGGCGACATCGGTCTCGCGCGGGCCGCCGATGCGGAGTTGGATGTTTTCCAGCGGACGTCCGCGCTCGCGGTCGCCGATGGTGGCGCCGGCGCGACCCGCGATCTTGGACTGGATGCCCAGGGTCGGGTTGCCATGTACCTTACCCACGGCGAAGACAAAGCCCAGGTGCTCGTAGACTTCTTTGGCCCAGCCGTAGTAATTGTCGGAGAGCGCGCGGCCATTGGGGTCCACTACGTCCATTTTGTGCTGGAGGATGAGCGGTTCGTAGTAGTCGGCAGCATGGTTGGAACTGGCGACGACCACGCGGCGCACTTCTTCTTCCCAGGCGACGCGGTAGACGTTGTAGGCCATCTGTACGTTGTCGAACTCGGCGCGGAAGCGTTGGTCCGGGTCATGGTCGTCGGCGGGGCGCACGAAGCCCAGGTGAACGACGGCGTCCATGCCGCGGAAGTAGGCGCGATAGATGTCGCGGTCGGGGTTGAGCAGGTCGGCAATTTGCACGCCGGGCACCGGTTGACCGTTGCGGTCGGTCGTGCGCACGTCCAGGAGGGTGAGGTCGTAGCGTTCGCGCAAGACGGGCAAGATGAGCGAGGCGATGTAGCCCGCGGCGCCGGTGATCAAGACGGTACGCTTTGCCATGAGCAATTCTTTCTGCAATAAAACAAGATTGCGCGCGTGTCAGTTGCCGGAGACGGAATCTACGCGCGCAAAGATGCGGTTGAGACGCGCGACGACCGCCGGCGGCAAGGGTGGCTGTTGCAGCGCGTGC
>CAKZVN010000258.1 GCA_937922105.1 uncultured Litorilinea sp. | reverse complement strand
ATGCATTGGATGCCCCGCGGCTGTACTGTGCCGGGAGGCGGGATTATTGCCGGGATCGGCGCCAGACCTCGAATTCGGCCTTGGTGCGCTCGTCGGGCGGATAGACGCCGAGGATGCTGGCACCCCCGGCAATTTTGGCTTGGATGAACTCTTCCTGCAATTCTTGTTCGTAGGCGTCGTGCGCGACCTCTTCCGCCATGTGTGCGGGAATGGCGACGACGCCCTCTCCATCCCCAACCATAAGATCGCCGGGCATAATGAGCACCCCGGCGCAAGCGATGGGGACATTCATGTCAATCGGATGATGAATGGTGAAGGAGGTGGCGGCGTGGGGCGCGCGGATGTAAGCCGGGAAGTCCAACTGCTTGAAGCCCGGCGTATCGCGCAGCGCACCGTCGGTGACCAGTCCTGCAGCCCCGCGCACCTTGAGCCGCGTTGCCAAGATGTTGCCCAGGGTGGCAGCGCGAACGTCACCGCGTGCGTCAATGACCAGGACATCGTCTGGACCGACGCTTTCCACCGCGATGCGTTGGACGTTGGTCCGATTGTCGTAGAGCGTGTCGGCGAGATCCTCGCGCAGCGGGAGGTAGCGCAGCGTGAAGGCATACCCCACCATGCGTAATTCCGGGCGGAGCGGGGCGAGTCCGGTCAGGAAGGTATTGCGTAGCCCGCGCTTGGACAACTGGTGGGTCAAGGTCGCGGTGGAAACAGCACGCAGTTTGGTGAATGCATCGGCGCTGACGGTTACCGGGCGGAATGCTTCGGGCATGGCGGCTTTTCCTTAGCCAGGGAGTTACCAACGGTCGGATATGACCATCTTCGCTACTCAGGGATCAGACCATTTAGGCGCCCAGCCAGTAGCGCACAATGGCGACCAGGGCATTGAATCCGGCAATTAGGAGCAGCCCCATGACCACCACGAGGATCAGGCCGAGCGGGATGCTGCCATCTCTGCGTGGATCGGTCATGAGGCAAAGCGCCTATCCTGTTGCGTGCCGCGTCGCCGGGCTGGTGCAAGTTGTCCTGTCATTTGTACTCGACGAAGCCGGTCTTGTTGCGCTCCACCCATTCCCAGTTGATGGGCACGCCGAGGCCAGGACCCTGCGGAATGGGCACATGACCGTTGCGGTCAATCGCCTCCAGCGTGTCGGCATAGTCGTCTGCATAGAGGTGGGCCGGGTGGCTGGCAGGCGCTTTGGGATGGAGCAGACCCATTTCGTAGTAGTTGGTGTTGCGGACGGCAGCCATGCACTGGCGTTGAGCCGGGCCGGGTCCGTGGAACTCGATGTCAATGCCCAGCGCTTCACAGGCATGGGCCAATTTCATGACGCCGGTGATCCCGTCGTAGCCCACGTCACCGCGCACATAATCGGTGGCTTCAGCGATGGCAAAATCAATGTGAGGCTCCAACGAGCGCACATGCTCGGTTTGGAGTAGGGGGGTCTTGATGAGTTGGCGCAATTTGCGGTGGGCGAACTGGGAGATGCCGCCGTCGCGATAGGGGTCCTCGTACCAGAAGAAGCGTTGTTCATCGCAAGCCCAGCCGACTTTGACCGCGTCGCCGAAGGTGATGTACTCGCAGGCAGGGTCGAGCATGAGATCCATTTTGCCGCCCACGCGTTTACCTACAGCATGGACGTTGGCGATCTCTTGTTGGATGGGCGCGCGGCCCCAGCCGTGAATCTTGAAGGCCGGATAGCCTAAGTCCAAACATTGTTCGGCAAAGTCGGCAAAGGCTTCGGGGCTGGAGAGACCGCCAGGCTGGTGGTCGCCATGATAGGTGCTGGCGTAGCAGGGGACGCTCTCCTTGTAGCCGCCCAAGAGTTTGTAGATGGGGGCGTTGTAATACTTGCCCGCAATGTCCCAGAGAGCAATGTCAATGGGCGCGATGCCGATGCGCGCGACTTGGCGCAGGGCGCGACGCACATCGTGGTAGATCAACTCGCGCTCCAGCGCGCTGCGTCCGATGAGGTAGCGGACGAATTGGGGCAGGGTGGAATACTCGGCGTCGCTGCCACCGGCATATTCGCCAATGATGCCGACATCGGTGAAAACGCGCAGAATTTTGCCGCGCAAGGTGACTTTGCCCCCCGGCTCATAGACCAGGTTGAAGCCGTTGTAATCGCGGCCCATGTTTTCCAGCGTATATTCGTACTCGTGAATCTCGAACTTGGTGATTTTGGGGTCGGACATGGTTCCTCTCCTGCAGGTTTGTGCTGGGGTTGGGGAGTGGGATGGGTTATTCGGTTGTCGGCGCCGTCTCAAGACGAGCGGTTAGCGTCTGGAGTTGCTCTTCCAAGCGACGAACTTTGTCGCGCAGATCGTCTACCTGTTTCTTGAGCGTGGAGCCGTCGAGTTTATCGGCCTGGCGTAGACGCTCAATCACGCGGGTGACGGTCGCTGCGTCCTGGACAGAGAGGCCGCGCCCGAAGGATTCCAGCGCAGCGATGGCTGCGGGGTCGCCCAAATCGCTCATGGCGAGGGCGGTAGACCAGCGCATGCGCCACCAGGGGTCGCGCAGGTGGTCGGTGAGTTGTTCGAGGACACCGGCGCGGGCCGCCCTTTCCAGTGTGGGACCGAGGCGGGCGAGCGCTTCGGCGGCAGCGATGCGCACACTGTGGCGCGCCGCGCCATAGAGAGCATTGGCGCGCAGAATGGGAAGTACGCGTTCGTCGCGGGTTTCGGCGAGGGCACGCTGTGCGGCGGTTTGTACGCGCCAGTGGCTGGTGTGATCCTGCGCGTACCGGGTGAGCAGGGCGAGCGGGGCCTGATCGCGCTGTTTTCCCAGCGCGATGAGCGCAGCTGCGGTGGCGCCAGGGAGCAACCCGCGCGCCAGCCTTGCCTCGACGGCTGCGGCGAGCGCACGGTCGCGGTAGTTGGCGGCAGCCTCGAAGAGGGCAATGAGGACCCGAGGTTCCAACTCGGTGGCGATGAGTTGGGCGAGTCCTTCAATGGCGACGGTGGTATCGGCCTTACCGAGGGCCGCGGCGATTTCACGGCGCACGCCCCAGAAGGGTTCCTGTAACGCAGCCTCGATGACTGCTGTGATGTTGGCGCGTTTACCGCTTTTGGCGAGGGTGACCGCCGCGTGGATGCGCCCGGCAATGTCAGGCGCGTGCAACATTTGGCGACGCAGGATGTCGTCCCCCGGATTGAACTCCAAGCGGTGCAGGATTTTGCCCGCAGGATCAAAGCGGACGGCGTCGGGTTTGACCGCCATGCTGTAGACTGCGACGGTGCGTTCATCGCGCACGTGGATGGTGCGGCGCTGCTCCTCGCTACCGATGTGCCAACTCACCTCGACGGGAAACTCAAAGGCGGGGATACCGGCTTCTTTGTTAACCTGTTTTTGGGTGATGGTGAACCGACCCTCACGACGGGACTCGTTATAGTCAAACTCGACTTTGAGGTCGGGAAAGCCGGGTGTGTGGAACCACTGGTCGAAAAATTTGCCCAGGGACAGCCCGGAAAATTCCTCCAAGATACGGCGGAAATCGTCGGTTTCGACGACTTGACCCTGGTAACGGGCAAGGTAGGCGCGCACTGCGCTCCAGAAGGTCTCCTGCCCGATCAGCTGGCTCAGCATGTGGAGACGACAGGCGCCGCCCTCGTAGAGGTGGGCATCGTAGAGGTCCCAGGAGGAGCGAAAGCGACGGGTGACAATGGGGCGCTTGTATTCTTCGTCACATTCGGCGAAGTAGTCCTGGGCATGGAGATAGGTGACATAGTCGGCGGCGGCTTGGCTCTCGCTGAAGGCTTGCCAATGGTGCTCCATGTAGGTCGCCCAGGACTCTTTGAGCCAGGCATGGGCGAAGTCGCGACAGACCACGGCGTCGCCGAAATAGGCGTGGGCCATTTCATGAACGTTGACCTGGTCGGCGACCCAGGCGTATTCGGGGACTTCGGCGGCGTCGAGCATGACGCGGTCGGTCCAGGCGACCAGGGAGATGTTTTCCATCGCCCCGCGCAGGACCGCCAGGGCAACTTGATAGTACTTAGGATAGGGATAGGGCCGGTCCAGGAAGTCGGTCATCCAGAGGAGCATGTCACGGGTGCGCCCAAAGGCCCGCATGACGGCTTCCGGTGGATGCTCCGCGCCGGCGAAGTACGCGATGGGGATCTCTCGATCTCCCGACCGGATACTACTGTCGTCGACGCGTACCATATCGCCGACGGCAATGCAGATGAGGTAGCTGGGGCAGGGCTGTTCCAGACGCCAGTGCGCGGTCTTGGTTCCGTCCCCGTGCTCAATTTCGTCTACGAGATAGCCATTGGCAAGAATGGTGTGGCGGGCGTCGGCGCGCAGGCACATGTCAAGCGTGGTACGCACGTTGGGCAGGTCTACACACGGCAGCCAGTGACGTGCGCGTTCGGTTTCGTGGTCACTGGCGACATAAGCGGGTTGATGGGGATAGGCGTCGTCAGGTGCGGCAAAATAGAGACCGGCGCTTGGTTCGACGACTCGATAGGCGACTTCGACGCGTCGTTCCTCCAAGGCCTGAAACGGGATTTCCCAGCGGATGGTGATCGTGCGTCCGTCATAGGACCAAGTGAGGTCGCGCCCGTCGGGGTCACGCACAGAGAGGTCCTCGAAGTCAACGGCATGGAGGGTGAGCGCCGGTGCGCCGCTGCGCCGGGCACGGACTGTGGTGGTGACGCGCCCGCCTGCCGAACGCGCAGTGATGCTGATGTAGAGGTCGATGGTCAGGT
>CAKZVN010000257.1 GCA_937922105.1 uncultured Litorilinea sp. | reverse complement strand
GGAGGTTGTCGAGCAGCGACGCAGCCTGCTGTTGCTGGAGGAGGGGGTGTGGAGCAGCGCCTTTGTGCTGTTCGTCTTGGTGCGCGTGGCGAATCCTGATCTCTGGCAGCCGTGGTTCGGCGGTGAGAAGTTCATGGAGTTTGCGTTCCTCAACGGCATCCTGCGTAGCCCGACCTTTCCGCCGGTGGACCCGCACTTTGCGGGCGGCATCATCAACTACTATTACTATGGTATTTACTTGGTCGCATTTGTGATCAAGTTGACCGGGCTGTATGCAGAAGTAGCCTACAACTTGGCGATCCCCACCTTGTTTGCCCTGACCGTGGGCGGCGCGTTCTCCGTGGCGCACGCGGCGTGGACGATTGCGCGACCACCACGGGCATGGCATGAAGGCGTGGGAGCAGGCCTGCTGGCGTCGTTTATGGTGACGATCTTGGGCAATCTGGAAGGGTTCGCCCAAGTTGCGCGCCAGGTCGCGGAACGCAGCAGCTTCCGGGTGGACAGTGCGTTGCCGGGGTTGGCAACGACGTATGCCATGCTGGGCGGCTTTGTGGAACTGGCGCTGGGACGCATGGCGTTGCCTGGCTACGACTTCTGGGGGCCGAGTCGGGTGATTCCCGCGACCATCAACGAGTTTCCCTACTGGAGTTTTCTGTTCGCCGATCTACATCCCCACATGATTGGGATTCCGTTCTCCGTGTTGTTTTTGGGCGTACTCTTGAGCCTGTTGGCGGGCTATCGGGGCAGCCTTGCTAGGACGGCAATACGCTGGGTGTTGCTGGCGTTCTTGTTGGGAACGCTGGCAAGCATCAATTTGTGGGAATTGCCGACTTATTTCGGGCTGGGTGTTTTGGCGCTGGTGGTGGCGGAAAGCCGAGCCGTGGGGCACATCCGCTGGGTGCGCGTCTTCACGTGGGCGCTTGGATACCTTGCGTTGGCTTATCTGTTCTACCTGCCCTTCTTCCGCAACTATGTCAATGTGGGCGCGTCAGGTCCAGGATGGGTACGTGCCGGGGATGCGCTGGGGACGTGGTTGCTGATGTGGGGCGGATTGGGATTTGTGATTGCGAGTGGTCTGGTTGCATTGGCGTGGCGCGCAGGCCGTGCACAAGCGGAGTCCCTTCCCTCGGCCCTCCCTAGCCCGGTGAGGGAAAAGGCTCCATCCATGGGGCAGGGGGGCGTGGCGCGCTGGGTGGGAATGTCGCTACGGCGCTTTGAGCGTCTGCCGCGGGTTTGGTATTTGCACCGGTTGGTGGTGAAGCAGCCAACCGTAGCCTATTTGCTGGGTATTGCAACGGTTCCAGTCCTACTCGTGATCGCTGCCGCGGGGTGGATGCTGGATCGGCAGGTTTTTGCGGTCTGTGTGGCGCTGTTGGCGCTGGGCCTGCCACTTTTGTGGGCGCGCCCGCAAGAAATGGACACGGGCGTGGTCTTCGCCGTGTTGCTGGCAGTGACAGGATTGGCGATCCTGGCAGGCACCCAGATCGTCTATCTCAAGGATTTCTTGCAGGGCGGCGATTGGTACCGCATGAACACCCTGTTCAAGTTTTTCATCCAGGTGTGGGTCTTGTGGGGCGTTGCCGCAGCGATTCTGCTGGTACGGATTTGGCCGTGGATGGGGCATCATCGGGCAGAAGCGGTTGCAGCGCCGGTGCCGGCAGAGTCCGGGTTGCCGGCAGCAGGGCCTAGGAGGACTTTTGCCGGAAGGAATTTGGCCGGATTCGCTTGGCGCATGACTGTGGTCGTCCTGCTCACGCTGAGTACGACCTATGTGCTGTTGGGGACACCGGCGCGCCTGAGCCAGCGTCTGGTCGGGTGGCGACCGCCGCTGGGCACGCTGGATGGACTGGCATTCATGGACGGCGGCTCCTATACCTGGCCCAACGAAGGGCATCGCATTGAGTTGCGCTATGACTACGCCGCCATTCGCTGGCTGTTGGACCAGGTGCGCGGCAATTTGGTGATCGTGGAGAGCGCGGAGGTGGATTATTACCGCGCGGGTGGCACACGCGTTGCCAGTATGACCGGGTTGAGCGGCTTGCGCGGGATGCACGCAGGTGAGCAGCGCCCCGGCTCGCTGGTGGGCGCGCGCGATGCGCTCCACCGCGAATTCTGGGCGACTCCCAGCATCGAGCGGACGCTGGCGATCATAGACGAATTGCAAATTGACCTGGTATATGTGGGGCAACTGGAGCGGCACCAGCACCCGGAAGGCGTTGCCAAGATGGCAGCGATGGCGGAGGCAGGGCGGTTGCAGGTGATCTACGAGAATCCCCAGGTCTCCATTTATGCAGTGCCGGGCCGGTTGGTGCGCGCGCACAGCGACGGCCCGCTGGTACCGGCAGCGGCGCGCGCTTCGTCACCGCGCAGTGAGGGCAGCCGTTCTCTCCCGGAGAGGATCGCGCAACCATGACCGGTCAGGCAGTGGGGTGGAGTTCGCGCTGATGGGTACAGTGCTCTGGCAGGTGGCGGTCTGGTATGCCGTGGTCCAGTTGCTGGCGCTGGCAGTGCTGCCATTGGCGCTGCACGTGGGACGCGAGTTGCCTGATCGCGGGCTGACCTTGAGCAAGGTGCTGGGTATCTTGCTTACCGGTGTGGTCCTGTGGCTCGGTGTGAGCTATGGGGTGTTGAGGAACGAACGCGGTGGGGCTTGGCTGGCGGTGTTGCTGGTGACAGCGACTGCTTGGAGTCTTCCTGCACTCTCCGGACAGGCAACGCCCCTCACAAAAGCTGAACTACGTCGGCTGTGGCCCATGTTGGTGGTGAGCGAGACCATCTTTGCCGCCGCGTTCCTGGTCTGGGCGATGGTGCGTGCGCTGGACCCGGCAGCGAACCACACCGAGCAACCCATGGACTTGATGTTCATGAACAGCATCTGGGCTTCGCCGACCTACCCGCCCCAAGACGCCTGGTTTGCCGGGTATGCCATCAGCTATTACTACCTCGGCTATTGGCTGTTGGTCACCGTGGGACGCTTGGCGGAGATTCCGCCCAACGTCGCGTACAATGTGGGCCAAGCCTGTTGGTACGGTCTGTTGTGGCTGGGTGCATTCGGCGTCACGGTGAATCTGTTGGCCGCGCACAGGCGGTCCCTGGCAGGGAGCGCAACACAAGAACTGCCGCGCTTTCGTGGGCGCGAACTGGTTACCGGTCTCTTCGCCAGCATTGCCGTTGCCGCGACGGGCAACCTGCAAGTCATCTTGGAGTGGCTCTATGCCCAGGGCGCGCCGATCGAGGGGTTGGCGCGCTGGATTGGCGTTTATAATTTCCCCGATCGCGCCATGCGTACCGGTCAGTGGTTTATCTCGCTGGATTGGTGGTGGTGGCGCAGTAGCCGGGTAGTGGAAGACCTGGACCTGTTCGGCAACCACATCGAGGTGATTGACGAGTTTCCCGCGTTCAGCTACTTGTTGGGCGACAATCATCCGCATGTGCTAGCAATGCCGGTGGTCTTGCTGGTGATCGGGTTGGCGTTGGATGTTTACCTGGGGCTGGCGCGCGCAGCAAGGACAACACGGACAGACGCGTGGTTTACGGCTTGGCCCGGCGGCGTTGCCGGGATGGTCATCCTGGTGGTCGCGACGGGGAGCCTGGTTTTTCTCAATACCTGGGACTTCCCGCCCTATTGGGCGCTCTTGGCTGCGGTGGCGGGTAGCGCAGCGATGGCGACAGGTGGGCGTGACTTCGCGTGGTCGCGGACGGTCGTGGTAGGATTGGCGCTGGCGGTAGGGACGGTGGTGGTGTACTTTCCCTACTTTCTCACGGCCCAGAGCCAAGCCGGCGGGGTGATCCCGAATCTCTTTTACCCGACACGTCTGACCCAGTTCATCGTTATGTTCGGGGGCTTCATGCCTGCACTGGCGGCGCTGCTGGTCTTGGCTTGGCGACAGGTCCAACCCACCCGGCAGGCGACCGGCACATGGGTTGCGGCGATTCTGGGCGGGGCGATGGTCGTGTTGGCGACCGCAGCGACGACCGCGCTGACGACGGACGGCGGACGCGCGCTGCTGAGCCGTGTGGCGCTGCCGGATGGGATGACCTATGGGGGAGCGATCCTGCAACGCTGGTCGCAACAGCCGTGGACGCTACTGCTCACTGCGGGCGCGCTGGGGATTACCGGGGCTGTGTTCTTTGCCGCGGCGCGCAGCCCGCTTGCGGCAGGGCAGGCCGAGGTGTCCGGCGACGAAGCGCCATCACCGTTGCCGTTTGTGTTGCTGTTGCTTGGGCTGGGGTTGACACTGGTGGCGTTGCCCGAAGTGGTTTATTTACGCGATAACTTCGGCACGCGCATGAACACGATTTTCAAGTTCTATTACCAGGCATGGTTGTTGTTCGCCCTGGTCTCCGCGTATGCGGTTGGGATGGTGTTCTCGGGAAAACTTCCGGCAAAGCAGGCCCGGTTTCTGCACGCGCCGGTGGTGTTGTCGGTGCTGTTGGTGATGGCGGGGGTGCTGTTTCCGATTGCCGGCGTGTACAGCAAAACAGGCGGCTTGCGGACCTACGAACTGACCCTGGATGCGACCGACTATATTCGTCGCGAAGCACCGGACGTTGCCGCCGCCGTCCAGTGGGTGGCGGAGAACACCGCGCCGGGCACGATCGTTCTGGAGGGCAAGGGTGCAAGTTACCGCGCCGCGCACAATCGCTTCAGCACGGCAACCGGACGCCCGACATTACTGGGCTGGGACGGTCACCAGGCCCAGTGGCGCGGGGAGGCCTATGGTGTGATGGCGCGTGGTCGCCCGGAAGCTATCGAACGTATCTATCGCACCGGAACACCGGCAGAGGTCGTCGCGACCCTGGCGGAATGGAACATCGGATTCGTGGTGATCGGGCCAAGCGAGGTGGAGCAATATGGTATTACCGAGAGCCGGATTGCCCAACTGCGTCAGGTTCTGGAACCAGTCTTTGTCAGTGGGCAGGTGGTGATCCTGCGTCCACGTGCGGCGCTTGGACAATAATTACGGAGCATGGCTTGTGCAAGAGTGGGTGACGCAACAGACAGCCGGCAGGCACAGCACGGACAAGGTCCACCGCGCGACTAGGCCCGGATCGGCATCCGGCGAGATGACAGGGGCTACCCGATGCTGAGCACCGAGGCAGCCACGCGCGGCGCGACCGCACACGGACAGGATGGGGGACCCTTCGCTATACCCAGGGCGACGGAGGGTAGCGGCTGGTGGACTGTGGAGCGTGGTCTCTATGCGCTGCTCTTGGTAGCCGGAGCGTTCTTGCGCGCATGGAACCTGGAGGGGGCACCGCTCTCGGCCTGGGAAGCGGGCAATGCTTGGCCTGCTTGGCTGGCGGCGCGCGGATTGGCGGTTGACGGCGCGCCGACGCCTACCAGCGCGCTGGGCTATGGTCTCCAGTGGCTGGTGTTTTGGATTGGCGTCAACAGCGACGCGGGGGCGCGTATCGTGGCATGGGCAATGGGCAGCGCGCTGGTCTTGCTGCCCTGGTGGCTACGTGGGGTGCTACGTCGCGAGGCAGCCTTGATTCTGGCGCTGTTGATCGCTGTGGACCCGTGGCTCATCCAATTTAGCCGCATGGCGGACGGCAGCCTCGTGGGATTGGCGCTGGCCGGGCTGGCGCTGGTCATTGGTGCGCGCTTGGTGACGCTCGGTGAGAACCCGGAGGCGAGGATGATCGCTCGCTTACGGACCGTCCTCGCGGTTGCGCTGGGGTTGGCCCTAAGCGCAGGCCCGCTGGGACTGAACTTGGCTCCTGTGATTGCTGCGGCGGGCTGGCTCTGGCGACGCGAGCTGCGCGCCGCCGGGGTCTTTGCACGGGCATGGTGGCTCTGGGTTGGTGCCGCGGCGCTGCTGGGCAGTTCTTTCGGTTTGGTGCGCCTGGAAGGGCCTGCGATGGTGGCGGCGTCACTCACCGTGTGGCTTTCCCAGTTCAGCGGCTCGCCTGCTACGCCGACTGCGGGCGCAATCACCGGGCTATATGGGCTAGGTTGGCCGTGGGTGCGCTTGCTGATTGACGCGCCACTCACCTTGCTGGTGGGTATCTTGGGCTGGGGGCGCCTCTATGCCCGTTCGACCGCGCGCGACACGGATCGGCGCCCCTTGATATGGTTGACGGCATGGCTGGGCTGGGGCGTCCTGTTGTGGGTGATGCCGGGCAATGGCCCGTTGGCGTTGCCGGTGCTGGGGCTTGTCTTGACGGTACTGGGCGCCGACTGGCTGGCACGCTGGGCGACGGCTATCCCACGTGAAGTAGACTGGCGCGAGCCGGTGGCGGTCATCGTCACCATATTAATTCTTTTATTCTCCGTTTCATTCTCCACCGCCAAGTTCTTTCACAACCGTGTTTATGAACCAAACCAGGCCTGGTCGGTGTTGATTGCTCTGGCCCTCGGGCTGTTTATTGTTGCAGTTTACTGGGTGTGGGCGCGGCGCGATGTGGGACTGTGGGTGACGACATTGCTGGTGGTCGGACTGCTGTTTGCGGTGAATCTGCGCTCGGCCTGGCACTTGAAGCAGGAAACGGTGACTGACCGCGCCGGGTGGCAGGCATTAACCACGCACCCGGACATGCGTCTGTTGGCAGCAGACGTGGCGACGCTCAGCGCGCTGCGCACGGGTGATGCTACGGAGTTGGCGGTCCAAATTCAGGTTGCGCCCATTACCGACGCAGGTGGGCGCACCATCCCCGCAGTGCCGGATCCGGTGGTAGGGTGGACGCTGCGCAATATGCGCAACGTGACTTGGGTTCAGGCGCCGGTGGTCTCTGCCGAACAACGGCCTGCCCCGCTGATCGTGGTGCCGGGGGCAACGTTGCAGGCTGCCCTGGATCAGTTCGAGACCAGCATGTATGTGGGCAGCCAGTACCGCGTTGAGACGTACTGGCTGCCGGATCGCCTGGAGCGCGACCCGACACTTTTTGTGGCGACAGACCCGGCGGCCCGTCTCTGGGCCGAGACGCTGCGCCCGTGGTTTCGTTGGAAATTCTATCGGGAAGTCTTTGGCGAGATTCCCACGCGCACGGTGGCGCTGTGGGCCTCTGCACTGGAGGAGCGCTAATGCTGGGCGCACCGGGTACTCCGATCCAGGGCGTACGGTATGGGTATGCGACTTACATTCGCGCCGGTCTATCGGACACCGGCAAGAGAGACGGAAACGCGCTGAATGGCTGAACACACGATACAAAATCCGGAACTGGTAGCTGAGACGAACCCACCGGCCCGATCCGGTCAAGACAAGCAGGTTTCATCCGGCCCGACTTGGCTGGACCGCCCGCTGTTGGCCTCGCTGCGGCTGAACTGGGAGACGATTAGCTGGATAGTGTTGTTTGTGGTGGGGTCGGTGGCGCGATTCTATGACCTCGGCGTGCGCGCCATGAGCCACGATGAGAGCCTGCACGCACTCTATTCGTATTACCTATACAACGCGGGGAACTACGAACACAACCCGATGATGCACGGGCCGTTGCAATTTCATATTACGGCCCTGGTCTACTTCCTGATAGGGCATGACGACGCCACCTCGCGGTTGGCCCCGGCGCTCATCGGTATCGGGGTGATGGTCATGGCGCTGCTTTTCCGGCGCTATATCGGCAGGACAGCGGCGTTGATTGCCGGTTTTCTTGTGACCTTCAGCCCCAGCTTGCTCTTTCACAGCCGCTACATCCGCGACGACATCTACATCGCCTTTTTCACGCTGGTGTGGATTTACGGCGCGTTTCGCTATCTGGACGGCAAGGATGAGCACCGCTTCCGTTGGATGGTGGTGATGATGTTGGGCATGGCTTTCGGCTTCATCACCATGGAGAATCACTTCATCCACGGCGCCATCCTCGGCACTTTTTTTGCAGGATTGGCGCTCTGGCAGGTGATCCAGGGGCGTACGCTGGTGTCGGTTGCGCCGGCGCTGATAGGCGCTGTCACTGGCTTTTGGTTGGCGGAGGCGGGTCAACGCCAGGGCGGGATTGTGCTGGCGATCGCGGGGGTGTTGTTCACGGTTGCTCTGTTGGTGTGGTGGCTTGGACAAGAAGGGTTGAAGCGCATCCGCCTTAACGAACCGGCTGAGATCGCGGTGGTGATGGCAACGCTGGTGATGCCCTTCCTGTCGCCCTTTTTACATGCCGCGCTGGGCTGGGATGCAATGGCCTATACCCGCAACGAAGACTTGCTGCGCAGTGCGAGTCTGGTGTTGTTGCTGGTAGTTTTAGCGGTGGCGCTCGCCTACTATTGGTTCGGCCTGCGTCCGGCAGAAGAGACTTTCGGCGGGCAAGGCCCGAACCGAGTGCGTATCCTCACCTTTGGGCGCTGGGCACAGTTGATGGGCGGTTTCTGGCTGATCCAGATTCTATTCTTCACGACTTTCCTGACCAACACAGCCAAAGGGTTGGCAAGCGGGATTGTGGGGAGCTTGGGGTACTGGTTGGCGCAACAGGAGGTGAAGCGCGGTGGGCAGCCGGGCTATTACTACCTGATGATCGGCGCGCTCTACGAGTTCCTCCCCATGATTCTATCCGTGGGTGCGTTGGTGGCGCTGGTACGCTGGTACGTTGGTACATTGGAACACACCAATGCCGGTACGTCCGAGCGTTCATCCGGTCGCACCTCCACACGTTCCACCCTCGCGTCGTGGCAGCCGGTAGCCGTGCATGACCTGCCCGCTGCGGTGCGCACGCCGGACTCGACGCTGCGTGACGCCGATTTCCTGCGCCAAAACCGGGTCTATTTCGTGCTGCTTTTGGCATGGTGGACGGTGGGGGCGTGGTTGGGCTATACCGCAGCCGGCGAGAAGATGCCCTGGCTGTTGGTGCACATGGCGCTGCCCATGTGTATCCTCGGCGGTTGGTGGCTGGGCCGGGTGATCACCCATCTCGACTGGCGCACAGTGCGCGCGCACAACGGCTGGTGGATCATGGCGGCTTCTCCTGCTGCGGTGGCTCTGCTGGTCACGTTGCTGCGGGTGCGCCCCTTTGCCGGACGGTCGATAGACGACCTGTCGGCGACCATGCAGTGGGTGTTGGCGTTACTCTTGCTGGTGGGGTTGGGGGTTGCGGTATGGTGGGGCGCGCAGCGCGTGGGCAGACGCTTGGCATGGCAACTCGGCGGCTTGGGGTTGGTGGCGGTGCTGCTGGTGTTGACTGTGCGGACCAGCTTCATCCTTACCTTCATCAACTACGACATGGCGACCGAGTATCTGGTCTATGCCCATGGATCGCCGGACATTAAGCGCATGTACGCGGAGATTGACCTGATCAGCGAGCGCACGGTTGGCGAGCGCAACATCATGATTGCGTATGACGACGATACGTCTTGGCCCCTGAGCTGGTACATGCGGCTCTATCCGAACTCGCGCTTCTATGGCTCTTCACCTAACGCAGAGGTGATGGCTGCACCGATCGTGATCGTCGGCCCCAAGAACTATGACAAGGTGCGACCTTATGTGGCGCGCGACTATGTGAAGCGCACTTACCGCTTGGTCTGGTGGCCCGACCAGGGCTATTTCAACCTCACCTGGGACCGCTTCTGGAGCACCATCACCGATCCGCGCAAGATGGAGAACATCTACCAAATCGTGGTTTACCGGCGCTATCGGGATGAGTCGCAGCCCAGCGGCTGGCGCGATCTGACCAAATGGCCCACCCGTCATGAGTTTGAGGTCTATATCCGGCGCGATATTGCCGAGCAGGTCTGGAACCTCAACGTGACGCCCCTGATGCGCGCCGTGGACCCCCAGGAGGAGCAACTGCGCAGTCGGACACTCGACTACGCAGCGCAAGAAGTGTTGGACGCGCGCACCTTGCCGGCAGGACAGTTACAGGGATTGCCCTTGTTGCAACCGCGTGCGGTGGCGGCGGGAATAGGCGCAAGCCTGGGACGCCGCGCGATCGCCGACAGCGGGAATCACCGCGTGATCGTGTTGGATGCCGGCAATCAGGTGGAGTTTATTCTCGGCTCATTCTGCCGTCTCAGCGACGGTGCAGCCGGCGGTTGTATTGACCCCGACGGGAGCGGCCCGCTGGAACTGGGCGACGGACAGTTCAACGAACCGTGGGGGGTTGCAATGGACGCAGAGGGACGTATCTTTGTCGCCGATACATGGAACGGGCGCATTCAAGTCTTTGATGCGACGGGCCGCTTCCTGCGCAAGTGGGGGTATTTCAACACAACGCAAGGACAGCTGGGCGATCCGATGGCGCTCTTCGGCCCTCGTGGTCTTGCGATTGACGCAGGCGGCAATCTCCTGGTAGCCGACACGGGCAACAAGCGCATCCTGCAGTTCACACCCGAAGGCGAACTGGTGCGCCAGGCGGGCGGCGGTGGGCCGCTCCTGGGTAGTTTCGAGGAGCCGACTTCGATCGCAGTGGACCCACGTGACGGCAGCATCTATGTGGCGGATGCGTGGAATCGTCGCATCCAGAAGCTGGACCCGAATCTGGTGGCGATTGCCGAATGGCCGATTGCGGCGTGGGGCAGCCAGAACTTGTGGCACAAGCCTTATGTGGCGGTGGCAGGCAACGGGGATGTCTATGCAACCGATCCGGAAAACTACCGGGTGATCGTGCTCAATAGCGCGGGCGGCATTAAGGCGGTCTTTGGAGGCTTCGGTATGGAGACTAACCGCTTCGGCATGCCCAACGGGCTGGTCTGGGACTCGGCGACGGACACGATCTGGGTGGCGGATGCTGATAATCAGCGCATCTTGGGGTTTGCTGCCTTACCCTAACGGTGTGGGGGAGGGGGAAGCGCGTTGAACGTGGGCACGTGGAACGTGCGGGCGTGGAAACGGCTGATGCCGGGCGGCGCGCTCTCCGGGTTGCCGACCATTCGCCCATTTCTGGCGGGGAGCGCGGCGGTGGGGCTGGCTCTGTTGGGCCAGGTGAGCCTGGGCCGCGGCGTGACCTGGTCCGCGTTGGCGCTGTTCGCGGCAGCCCTGCTGGTGTGGGTGTGGGTGCGCGTGGGAAGCAACCGCCAAGCCGAGGAGCACAGGACGCCGTGGTTCGGCAAGCCGGTCTATGCGCCGGAACGCGGGCTGGTGCTCGCCCTGTCGCCGTGGCTACGTGCTGCCGGACTAGGCGTGGGGGGAGTGCTGGCTGTTGCAGCCGTGGGGCTGGCGGTATGGAACTGGCGTGTGCTGGACGTGAGCCAAGCGACGGACGGCGACTGGCTGCGCTATGGAATCGCGGTGTTGCTCTTTGTGGCGGGTGCAGTGGTCGTCGAAGTGACGCGACCAACACAAACCCGGCAGGCGCAAACCCTGGCAGGCTATTCCCTCTCTCGACGGGCGACACTGGGCGTGTTGGCGGTGATCGTGCTGTTGGGTGCAGGGCTGCGCTTGTGGAACTTGGACGGCATGCCGTTCGGGACCTGGTACGACGAGGCGGCGAATGGATTAGAGGCGATGCGTATCCTGCGCGAGCCGGCCTATCGCCCTATCTACACGGACGGCGTCAACGCGACCGGGCATTATCTCTTTCTGATTGTGGCGGCTTTCCAGTTGCTGGAGACCAACACCCATGCGGTGCGGCTGATCAGCGCCTTGATGGGAATCGCCACGATCCTGGCGGCTTACTACTTCGGCAAAGAGTTGCACAGTCCCATGCTGGGGCTGTTTTTGGCCTTTTTGGTTGCAGTGGCGCGCTGGTCTATTACCTTCAGCCGCCTGGGCATGTACAATAGCGCTACGCCGTTGTTCGAGTTCGTGGTGCTGGCTTTCCTGCTACGCGGGTTACGTCGCGGCTCGGCGCTGGATTTCACCCTTGCGGGGGTGGCGCTGGGGTTGGGTCTCTGTTACTATTCGGCGTTCCAGCTTTTTCTACCCGTGGTGGGAATCGGCGGGCTATGGTTGGCCTGGCGCGAGCGGGCGCGCTGGGACCGCTTATGGGCGGGCGCGGCACTGATGCTGGTCGCGGCGCTGTTGGTGATCGCACCGGTGGTCAAGTACGCGTGGGAGAAGCCCGATTCTTATTTTGCCCGGGTACAGAAGACATCGCTCTTTGCGGGCAAGGAACCGGAAGAACGTTTGCCGGCGCTGTGGACGAATACGCGCAAGCATCTGCTCATGTTTAACGTGCGGGGTGACGGCAACGGGCGGCACAACTTGCCCGGCGCGCCCATGTTGGACTGGGTGACAGGTGGCTTGTTCGTCCTGGGGTTGGGGATGTGCGTGGTGCGGTTACGCGACCCCGCTGCTGCGCTGGGACCACTCTGGATCGCAACGGGACTGCTCGGTGGGATTTTGTCGTTGGACTTTGAGGCGCCCCAGTCGCTGCGCGCGATCGGCGCGCAGCCCGCAGTGTTGCTGGTCGCCGCATGGCCTTTGGTAGAGTTGGACCGCCTCTGGCGTCTGGGTGCAGGGCGCTATGCTCCCGCAGTTGGTGCTGGGATCATTGCGGTAGCCCTGCTTGCGCCCATGACCATTGCCAACGTGACGACCTATTTCCAGCGCCAGGCCAACTCGTTCTCGTCCTGGAACGTCCACTCGACCTCAGAGACCGTAGCCGCGCAGCGACTTTTGGCCGCGGAGCCGGGGACGATCGTCTATATGGTGTCGCTGTTCGACGGTCATCCCACCGTGCGCTTCTTGGCACAGGACGCGGTCTATCGCCGGTTAGAGACGAATGCGACGCTGCCTATCGTCGCCGAGATTCCGGGCGATCTGTTACTCTTGTTGGATATTGAGCGGCGCAAGCTCTTTGAGATGGCGCAACGTTTCTACCCGGATGCAACCTTCGAGGAGGTGCGCGCGCCCTTCGGCGGGCCGCCGACGCTTCTGGTGGCGCACATTCCTGCTGCGCAGCTACGCGGTCTGCAGGGGCTGCAAGTCGCTTATACCGGGGGCAGTGAGAACAGTGCACAGATTTGGGATGTACCACGCGCGAGCGGGCAGGAGGATGGTGCACTGGACCTCCTGTGGCCCGAGGATGCGCCGGTGGCGCTGCCTTTCACTGCGACCTGGTCGGGCGTGTTGGCGACGGCGACCTATGGACGCTATCAGTTTTTTGTGGAAGCCCCCAGGGAAGCGGAGTTACGCATCGGTGAAGCCGTTGTGGTACAGGGCGATGCGTCTACAGGGTTGGCTGCGGAGTTGCTGCTGGCGCGTGGATTGCACAATATCCGCCTGCGCGCCGAGGGCGGTGAAGGGCGTGTACGGCTGGCGTGGCAGCCTCCCGACGGTCCGCCTGCCACGATTCCCGGCTGGGCGCTCTATCATGACCCGGTGCGCGCCCAGGGGTTGCTGGGTCGCTATTATCCCAACGGCGAATGGGCGGGCGAACCCGCGCTCTTGCAGATTGACCCGGAGTTGGGCCTTTATTTCCATGTGCCCACGTTGCCGCGGCCCTATACAGTCGTTTGGGAAGGCAAACTCGCCGCGCCGGCTGCGGGGCGCTACGGCTTTGCGCTGCGTTCCATTGACGAATCCAGTCTCTTCATCAACGGCGCTGCGGTGGCTGCCAGCAGTGGGGCGAATGAGTTCGGGCGAGGCTTTGTAGATTTGAGCGTGGGGCTGCACGACATTGAGGTGCGCTTTGCCGACCGCACCAACCATACCAATATCAATTTGATGTGGTTGCCGCCCGGCAGCGCAGGGCCGGAGTCCTATCGCATTGTGCCGGCAGAGTTCCTTTTCCCGCCCCAGGCCGACTATGCGGCGGTGAATGTGGAAGACCTGAGCCGCTTCCTATTGCCGCCGGCAACCACACCCAACCGGTTGGTGGATGATCTCTTGGACGCGGCGACGGTGACGCTCGTGCTGGAAGGCTTGGCTGGGCCGCGCGGGGTCGCGGTGATCGGGGATCAGGTCTTTGTGGCGGAAACAACCGGTGGGCGCGTGCTGGTTGTTGACGCCGCCGCAACGCGCGGCACGCCAAAACAACTCGACGGTGTGGGCTTGAACCTGGTCGAGCCGTTTGACCTGGATGTCTATCCTGATGGACGATTGGTGGTACTGGATGCCGGCGCCGGTGCGATTCTGTTGGTCGATCCGGCAAGCGGGCGCGTAGACGTAGTGCCCGCGCCGCGCGAGATTGCAGAGCGGTCGCGCGGGCTGGCGATTGCCCCGGATGGTTCCATCTGGGTCGCCAACACGCCGGGACGCCGCGTTGTCGTGTTGGAAGCCGACGGGACAATCCGCCGCGAAATCTCGTTGCCGCCGCAGGGAGATAGCAGCGTGGCGTTCCAGCCGGTGGATGTCTTGCCTTTGCCCGATAATACGCTCTTGGTCACGGATGTGGGCGCGCACCGGTTGTTGCGTTTCAGCTTGGCGGGTTATCTAATTCAGGCGAGTCCCATCCCGGTTGCCAACAGTATGGATGGTCCCCACTTGGCGACCAATCGGGCGCGGGATCGGGTCTATCTTTCGCAGCCGGAGACAGGGCGTGTGGTGATGCTGGATGCTGTGGGCAATCCGTTGGCTGCGTGGGCAGCGCGCGGCGACGGAACCCCGCGTGCCAAGCCGGTTGGTCTCGCGGTTGCGGAGGACGGGGCGTTGTGGATTGCCGATCCGGAAGGTGGGCGTTTGCTCAAGCTGATGCCGACGGAGCCGCG
>CAKZVN010000256.1 GCA_937922105.1 uncultured Litorilinea sp. | reverse complement strand
AGACACCGCTATCGGCATTATCTTCGCGGGGAGTTTTGCCCTGGGCGTGGCTTTACTCAGTACAGTGCGTAGCTATGCCGTAGACTTGGCCCACATTCTCTTCGGTGACGTGCTGGGCGTCTCGATCCAAGACCTGTGGGTGATTTTCGGTCTGGGCGCGCTGGTGCTGCTGATCGTGTTGTTGCTCTACAAAGAGTTTTTGGTCATGGCTTTCGACCCAACGCTGGCGGTGGTGTTGCGCTTGCCGGTGCTGGTCTTGCGCTATCTGTTGCTCATCCTCATCGCGCTGACAATTGTGATTTCGTTACAAACGGTGGGGGTTGCACTCATGCTCGCCATGTTGGTGACACCCGCAGCCGCGGCCCAACTCTTGACGCGCCGCTTGCCCACCATGATGCTCACGGCGGCGACCATCGGCGCCTGCGCCAACGTCACGGGGTTATACCTGAGTTACTACGTTAACATTGCCTCCGGGCCGGCGATGGTGCTGGTGGCAACCACCGTCTTCGGGGTGGTCTTTCTCTTGGCGCCCGGTCGCGGGCTGGTCTGGCGACGCTTGGCCCAGCGCGCGGCATAGGCGACCGGCCCTGTGCGATCTGTTGCCATGAAACGCGCCATGTTGACGCCACTCTGCTTTCTCGCTATCATCCCCCTCACCGGCACCATTCCCACCGGTCTGCAAAGGAATCCGCACCATGATCAGGGGGCGCGTCGCCCCGAGGAGAGTCCGTTCGCTATGCCTGCCACGTCCCATGTGCCCGCCGGGGCTGCCCACGCCGATGATATCCCGCTGCCCATCGTCACCCTCAGCCGCTGGTTCTACCTGGTCTGTCTGCTCGCTGGATTCCTCCTACAACAACCGCTGTTGACGACGTTGGTCTTGGCGGTTGTCCTGCCGCCGCTGTTGTGGGGCAAGCGCTGGAACCTCTTGGCCCATGTTGGGCGCAGGCTCTATGGCGCCAAGCTCGCCGCGGCCCCGCGCGAAGACCGCCGCCTGATCCGCTTCAACAACCTCATCCTGGCGACCCTGCTGGGGGTGGCACAGATTTTCTTCTTGTCCGGCCTGCATGTGGTGGGATGGGGGCTGGTGTTGGCAGTGTGCGGGGCGGTGATCGCGGCGCTGGCGGGCTATTGCGTGGGCTGCGCGCTCTATTTCCAACTCAAGTTGCATCGCTACCGCTTCTTCGGTGCAAAAGGCTAGGCGACACAGCCCACACGCCCATCGGCACGAAGGGAGCCGGTATGTCCATCAAACCCGATCATTGGATCCGGCGCATGGCGCGCGAACACGCCATGATTGACCCCTTTGAGGAGCGCCAGATCGCCAGCGGCACCATCTCCTATGGGCTGAGCAGCTTCGGCTATGACATTCGCGTGGCGGACGAGTTTCGTATCTTTACCTCCGCCACGGGGCGCTTAACCGTGGTGGACCCCAAAGCCATTGATGAAAGCGCCATGACCTTCTACCGCGGGGAGGTCTGCATCATCCCGCCCAACAGCTTCGCTCTGGCACGCACGGTGGAATACTTCCGCATCCCGCGCAATGTGATCACCTTGTGCGTGGGCAAATCAACGTATGCGCGCTGCGGTATTATTGTAAATGTAACGCCCTTCGAGCCGGCGTGGGAGGGCTACGTGACGCTGGAAATCTCCAACACCACGCCGCTGCCTGCCAAGATTTACGCCAACGAAGGCATCGCCCAAGTGCTCTTCTTCGAGGGTGAACCGCCGGAGGTCTCCTACGCCGACCGCCAGGGCAAGTATCAAGGCCAAACCGGGATCACCCTGCCGCGCCTGAAACGATAGCGCGTTCAGCCGGAGGGCGTGGGCGTCTCCGGCTCGGCAACCGGTGACGCTTCCTCTTCCGGCGTCGGCGTGCCCGTCGGACTAGGCGTCGCAGTCGGCGTCACCGTGGGTGTGACCGTCGCTGTGACCGTTGCGGTCGCGGTGGGGATGGGCGTCGCGCTGGGCAAGGGGATTGCCGCCGGCGTCACAGTCGGCACAGGGGTTGCCGAGGGAGGAACGGGTGTCGCCGACGGTATTAGCCCGCGCAAGGGCAGCACAGTCGCCGTGGGGGTCAGTGTTGCGGTAACGGTGACGGTAGCCGTCGGTGTGATGGTAGGCGTCGCCACGGGACGGCGCGTCGGGCGCGGTCGTACCGATACAGGGGTCGGGGTTGCTGCGTCCGTGATACCGGTTGTCTCCCCGGTGTCGGCACCCGAGGTCTGCTCAGTCTCGGCTTGGGAATCGCCCTCATTCCCTGCGTCCTCCGCAACAATTTCCTCGGGCGCAGGGGTTGCCGTAGCGTCCGCCGGGGACTCTACACCGGCTTCTGCCGGCACCTCTGCTTCCTCCGCCACGCCCTCGCGCAACTCTGCGCCGGGTTCCTCCCCAGGCTCGGGAGTCGCCGTCGCCTCCGGCGCAACTTCTTCAGTAGGCGCGGGCGTAGCAGGGGGAGCCAGGGCTGTCTCTTCCACCGGTTCTGCGGTCGGTTCTGGTGTGGCTGTCGGCGTCGGCTCTTCAGTAGGTGCAGACGTCGCGGTCGGCTCTGCGGAAGGCTCCGGTGTCGCGGTCGGTTCCGGTGTGGCTGTCGGCTCCTCGGTAGGTGCAGGCGTCGCGGTCGGCTCTGCGGAAGGCTCCGGTGTCGCAGTTGGTTCCGGTGTGGCTGTCGGCGTCGGCTCTTCAGTAGGTGCAGGCGTCGCGGTCGGCTCCGGGGTAAGGGTCGGTTCCGCGGTCAATGTAGCGGTCGGACTTGCCGTGGGCGTCGGTGTCGGCGTGGGCGACGCAGTGGCGGTCGGCTCACCGGTCGCGGTTGCTGTGGGCAAAGGTGTCCAGGTGGGCGTGGGAACGCTCGTCGGCTCGTCTGGGGTCGGGCTGGGCGAGGGAGTTGCCGTTGCGGTCGGGGTCGCGGTGGGTGATTCGGCAACCACCACCTGCGCTTCCGGCGTGGCGGTGGGGCCGAGCGGCGGCTCCGCAGTAGGCGACGCGGTGGGCGGCAATGTGGGCAGCGGCGTCGCAGTGGCGATAGTCACGGCGGGCAACACCAGCGCTGGCGTGGCACTGGGCAACTCGGTGGGGGTCGGGGTCGGCGAAGGGACAAGCGTGGGCGGCGTGCGCGCCAGGTCCAAGTCCGCGCTCACCGCGTCAAGAGTCGCGGCCAAAGCCTGGGCTGCAGGACCGGTCGTGTCGCCGCCCCCCAACGCTGTCAATGCCTCGCGCCACTCCACCAGCGCGCGTGCCCGCTCCGCGGGCGGGAGTGTTTGCAGCGCGCGGCGCGCCTCTTCCACGCTGCGTGTCGCCTCGGCCAAAAATGCCGCGTCTACCGGTGTGCCGGCTGTTTCCAAACGGAGCGCTTCATCCAAGCGCCGCGTGGCTTGGTCTGCCAACCACGTCGCCTCGGTGCCTGCCGCGCTGCGGATCAACCCTTGCAAAGTCTCGCCGCTGCGTTTGAGCGAATAAAGCGGGCTGCCCGGCAGGCTGCCGCCCGCGCCGGCAACCGCCACCCAGACCAAGAGCACCGCCGCCGCAGTGGCAAAGCCTCCCACCAGCAACGGCCAATGAAAGCCGCGCGCCCGCGCCGGGCGCGGCGCGACAGGGGACGGTGTGGGCGCCGGCAGGCGCGACGCACGACGGGGCGCCAGCGGGCGCGGCCTGCGCGCGGCGGCGGCTTGAGCCGCAGCCTGGGCGACTTGGCGGCGCACACGCACAAACGCAGGCCCCGGCAAAGCCGGCTTGGCGCGCCCGCGCAGCGCCGCCAGCCCAACCAGTAGCGGCGCCAATGCCGCAGCGTGGTCCGGATAGCGGGCGAGAATTGTGTCCGGCGCCTCGCCCGCTTCCAGCGCGGCTAGCGCCGCGTCCAAAATCTCGTCCGGGATCATTCCCGGCGTCTCATTGCCCGGTGTCTCGTCGGGTTGCTGTCCGGGCAGTTGCTCCGGTCCCATCGTTCCTGTCATGACCCTCTAGCTCTGCAAATGGCGACGAAGGGCCTCCAGCGCGCGATGCTGCAACGCCTTCACCGCTCCCTCGCTCTTTTGCATCAGCATCGCCGTCTCGGCGATGCTCAATTCGTCCACAAAGCGCAGCAGAATCACCTCACGCTGCTGCTCGTTGAGGTGTTGCAGCCCGGACAAAATCCGCTCGAAGTCCAGGCGGTCTTCCACCATCTCGATGATGCGCCCGTCGCCGACATGAAGCGCCTGCTCCAAAGGGGCTTCTTGAGCGCGCCGGCGGTTGCGCAACACATCCACCATCTTGTTATGCGCCAGGCGATAGAGCCAGGCGGAAAAGATCGCCGCGTTGTCGCGCGGGCCGATACGATAGAGATCGATCTTCTCGATCAGACGCAGAAACGACTGCGCCGTCACCTCCTCGGCCAATTCCGGGTCACCCATGCGTGCCAGCAGATAACGATAGACCCGGTCGGCAAAGAGCAGGTAAAGACCGTCGAAGGCTGCCGGATCGCGGGTATCCTGCGCCCGCCGCAGCAGATCGACCAACACGGTCTCTTCGACAGGATCACCTCGTTGAATCTCGGCCATTCTGCGTCACAGCCATCACTAGCTATACGATATGGTCAAGTGAGAGGATACGACCGGGCCGCCGGTGACGGTCCCGGTCGTGGGGAGAACGCCGGAGCGGCGTGGCTCAGGTCGCTTTGCCGCCGAAACGGGCGCGCAAGGCTTGCCACGCATTGGGTTGCAGACTTTCGGCGGGAGGTTCCGGCGTAGACTCAGCCAGGG
The DNA here is from genome assembly GCA_937922105.1 of uncultured Litorilinea sp. GTDB lineage: Bacteria > Chloroflexota > Anaerolineae > Caldilineales > Caldilineaceae > QEUY01. The sequence goes on along the minus strand of CAKZVN010000256.1, from coordinate 10,391 downwards.
CAAAGCGGATATTGAGCCGGTCCTCCACATAGGTTGCGCCGTCAATCTCCAGCTTTGCCAAGCCCAGGGGCAGCGCAATGTTGCGCTTCCAGTTGCCGATGCGCACCACTAATTCGTCGAAGACGCTGCGATGCAGATGCACCTGCTCGCGCTCTACCAGCGGCAAGGGGATGCTCAAGACATAGTGCCCGTTTTGACGCAACACTTCTTGCGGCTTGCCGATATAGAAGTGGCGGGTCGGGTCCCCTTCGCCCCCGCGCACCGGGTCGGCGCCGAAGACGGTATCAGCCATCAAGCGCAGCATCTCCATGCCCGTCACCTCTTGGCGGAAGAACGGGATCTCGAAGATGGGCAGTGGGTGAAAACATTCGCGCACCAATTCCAGATTTTGGCGTTGGGCAATCTTCCACTGGTCGAAGTAGCCGTCCATCAGTTCTTGGGGAAAGACGCGATTGCAGATCACCGCGTCCACGGCATAGCCGTAAAGGTTGAGGTAAGTATAGGCGCGTTGTGCCTCTTTCACCACCATTTTCTCCGGGTTAAGCACAATGCGCATGCTGCTTATGGTGGGGTTGCTCAGCAGTTCGCTCATGCGCGCCAGGAAGCCCACCAAGCCCTCGATGCTGTCGAAAAAGTCCTCATCCGGGATGGGGATGTCGCTGATGCGTTTGACCACCGGACGCGCCAGTTGCACTGTGCGCCGCTGGAACGGGAAAATCTTCTCCAGATACCAGCGGGCAATGTCGGGCAGGCTGAGCAGTTGCAGTGTTGAACCGGTGGGCGCGGCGTCAATGATGATCACGTCATAGTCGCCGCTGTCCGCCAGATAGGTGATCTGCATTAGGCTCGCCAGTTCCTCCATGCCCGGCAGCACGGAAGTCTCTTCGGCGACCAGTTCGTCCATTCCTTGCCAAGAAAAGAGTGCGTTGAGATAGCCCTGCACACGGCCCCAGTACTTGTCCATCTGGTTGAGCAGGTCAATCTCTTGGCCCCACAGGTTGGGAGCCAGTTCGGTCAGTTCGTTGCCGATGGGCCGGTCGAAGCTATCGCCCAGGCTATGGGCCGGGTCGGTGCTGAGCACCGCGGTGCGATAGCCCAACTGCGCGCAGCGGATGGCAGTTGCGGCGCTGATGCTGGTCTTACCCACGCCGCCTTTTCCTGTATACAGCAAAATCCTCATGCAATTCCTCGCAGCCTCAACACGCGCACGTAGACAATCATGCGCTCCATTCGCGCGCCGCCGAGAAGACGCCCGGCTGCGCCGAAACGTTCCCATACTGCCACGATTGGCAGTATATCATACGCCCGCCAGGCAGGCCGGACGCGCACCCCCGCCCGCCGGCACAAAAAAGGGCGACCGGCTCGCACCGATCGCCCGCGCCCGCCGTCCGCTGCTCAGGCCGACAGCACCGCCAGCGCTTCGGGCAGGCTCTCTTCCGGTTTGACGTTGTAACTCACGCCTACCAGCTTGCCCTCTTCGTCAATCACGAAATGGCTGCGCGCCACCCCCATATATTTCTTGCCGTACATGGACTTCTCCACCCACACGCCGTAGGCTTCGGAAATGGCATGGTCCTCGTCTACCAACAGCGTAAAGGGCAAGTCATACTTGGTCTTGAACTTTTGGTGCGCCTTCTGCCCATCCGGGCTGACACCCAGCACCACCGCGTTGCGCTCCTGGATCTCGGCGTAGCTGTCGCGAAAGCTACACGCCTGTTTGGTACAGCCGGGGGTATCGTCTTTGGGATAGAAATAGAGGACTACCCGCTTGCCGCGAAAATCGGACAAGCGGACCGTTTCGCCCGTGTCGGTGAGGGCGCTGAAATCGGGGGCCGGGTCGCCCACTTGTAACTGGGTCATACGAACTACTCCTTTGTTGCGCGCTGTGGATGGACAATCGCTTCGCCGCGACCGGCGCGCGGCAATCCGACTGGTTGGTAATGTTGCCTGAGACCGGCGGGTACACGCCCCGGCGTCCATGTGCGCCTATTGTGGCAGGCAAACGGCAAGGCGACAGCAACCCCGCTCCCATTCTGCCACGCGCGCAGCGGCTTAGCCCTGGCGTAAGCGGCGGCGACAGGTCGCCAGCGCGCCGCGAAAGCTGCGCCGCGGGTCGGCGGGGTAGTCCCCGCGCAGCGCGCGGTACTGCTCCAGCCACGCCAAGTAGAGTTGCTCGCGGTCGCCTGTCGCGTTGCCGGTTGCCAAGCGGCTTGCCAGCCAGAGATTGCAGGGTAACGGCGGCGCGCCGCCATGGGGAGAGGAGGAGGCGACGCCGGACAATACCAAATGGGCATGGGCAAAATGCCCGGTGATGTGCCGGAGCACAACGTCCAGCGTCGCCGGAGAGGGGAGCCACGCGCGCACTTCAAGGCCGATGCGCGGATGGCGGAGGGGCACATAGGTGACGGCAAGCACCACGGGATAGTGATGGACCCATGCCAGCGGAGCCGGCTCCAGGGTGCGTGACGCCAGATAGAGCGCAGCGGTCTCATAGGGGGTGAGCAGGGCGGCGCTCACTGTGGGCGGCCCCACCAGCAGAGAGCGTTGCGGCGGCAAGCTAGGCGTCAAGTCCAGCGCAAGCCTGCGCAACCAGGGCAAAATCTCGCCGGGATGTGCATCCAACTGTGCTGCAATCAAGGTCGGTGTATCCATACCGGTCCAAACGATAGGCGGGCCGAATCCCTATCGTTGGGGCCAATATAGAACAAATGTTCCGTTCTGTCAAGAGGGAATTTTGCCCCGTGGCAAAAAGCAGGCTCAGGTTGCGCCGTGCATGTACAGCTCGCCCAGGGCGAAGCCGCGCGCAGCGTAGTAGGCGCGCGTGCCGGTCGCCGCAATGACGCTGATGCGGCGGAAGCCCGCCTCCCGGCTGATGCGTTTGGCGGCGTCAATGAGTTGCGTGCCCAAACCGCGGTGTTGCGCAGGGCCGTCGCTCTCCGCGCCGATGCCCAGCGCCGGGCCGTAGACATGCACCTCGCGGATCAGCGCAGCCCCGGCGAGTTCGTCCAGGAAGGCGCGGCTGCCCACATCGGGCGCCAGGGGCAGACTCAGGCGCAGGAAGCCCGCGATCAGCCCCGGCTCCGGGTGGCGCGCGTTGGTCACAAAGTGGAGAAAGTGTTCCTGGGTCAGGTCGGTGGTGTAGGAGTAGACGCGCAGGGTCACCTCCGCCGCGTTGACGCGCCGGTGCCTGACCTCGTGACAGCGGATGCAGCCGCAGCGTTGTCCGCGCCGAGCCAACTCGGCGTGGACGATCTCGCGCAGGTTGCTGGCGGTCACCCCGGCTTGAATGTGGTGGGCCGGAATGTCGCGGAAGAGGCGGTTGATGCGCGTATAGGGCGGGATGGTGGGCTTGACATCGGCGAGCAGCGCCACCAACTCGTCCAGCGTGTAGGGCCGGTAATCGCCCGCCTGCCAGCGCGCATAGAGTTCCGTGCCCGCAATCAACGAACAGGGATAAATCTTCAGTTCGTCGGGACGAATGGCGGGGTCGGCAAAGAGACGCGCAAAGTCGGCACGGTCGGACTCGGGCGTCGCACCGTAAAGGTTGGGCATCCAGTGCAGATGGAGCTTGAAGCCTGCGGTTCGCAACAGCCCCAGCGCACGACGCACCGCGTCCACGTCATGCCCACGCTTGTTGGCGGCAAGGATGGCATCGTCCAGGCTCTGCACGCCGATCTGGACTTTGGTCACGCCCAGCCGGCGCAGATGGACGATCTCCTCCGGCGTCACCCAGTCGGGCCGCGTCTCGACGACCAGCCCCACATTGCGATGGGCCGCGGTCACATTGACCGCCTGCGCCTGCGCCAACGTTGGCGCGGCGGTATAGGACGGGTCGCCCGCCGCGTTCATGGCGTCGAAGCAGCGGCGCACAAACCACTCGCGATAGTCACGGCTGTACGCGCTCCACGTCCCGCCCAGGATCAACAGCTCCACCTTGCCGGCGTCGTGCCCGATGCCCTCGAAGGCGCGAATGCGGCCCAGGGTCTGGCGATAAGGGTCGAAGCCGTCGCGCTCGGCGCGCTGTGCGCCCGGCTCGTCATAGATATAGCTCTTGGGCATGCGCCAGTCGTCGGGGCAGAAAATACATTGGCCCGGACAGCCCGCGGGCGCGGTCAACACGGTGACCGGCGCAACGCCGCTCTGGGTACGCATGGGCTTCATGCGGATGCGCTGCATGAGCAGCGGGTCCGGCTCCAGGTCACCCTCCGCGGTGAGATGGCGATAGCCCGCAACCAGGTTGGCTTTGGAGTAAAAGCCTTTACCCTCTTTGGGGTGGGCGTGCAGAATGGCGCGCAGGCTGCGCTCCGGGTCCCACTGGGCTTCGGGTACAGCCTGGATGGCTTGAAAAATGGCATAGAGGTGGGCGGCGTGCGCAGCCACATCAAACTCGGCGCGGCGCGCGTGCCATTCGCGGCTCTGCGCCAACACCTCCGCCGGAATTTCGTCCTCGCTCAAGACCCGCCGCACAACTACCTCAATCCATCACACGGCCCACCGACGCGCCGCCTTCGTTGCATAACCGCCGGGCCATAGTATACCATACACCAGAGAGGCACGATGGACGCATGGACCCGGAGACACAGGCCAAGTTGCTTGCCCTCAACCGAGCGTTTTACACGGCGGTCGCCGATCCCTTCGACGCGACGCGCCAAGCCACGGCTCCCGGCATGGCAACCCTGGTCGCACAGTTGCCGCCGGAGACGAGCGCACGCCCCCAGACGGTAGCGGACATCGGGTGCGGCAATGGGCGGCTGGCTTCGGTGTTGGCAGCGCGCGGCGTACCGGTAATCTATGTGGGCGTGGACGCCAACCCTGCGCTCTTGGCCCATGCGCGCAACCGCACCGCCGGGCTACCCAACCTGACCGCGCACTTCGTCCAGACAGACTTGGCCCAGCCCGGCTGGGAGGAGGCACTGCCCCGTCCGCACGCCCAGGGCTTTGATGTCGTGGCGTGTTTGGCGACGCTCCAGCATCTGCCGGGCTATGCGCTGCGCCTGGCGACGGTCGCCGCGCTGGCTCGCCTGTTGCGTCCCGGTGGGTGTTTGGCGCTCTCGTTCTGGCAATTCTTGGACAGCCCGCAACTGGCAGCCAAGCAGTTGGACTGGGCGACCTGCGCGATTGACCCCACCGCGGTGGAGCCGGGTGACGCGCTCTTGCCCTGGCATCAAGGGACCTATGCTGTGCGCTATGTGCACCAGGTGGACGCCGCCGAGTTGACGCGTCTCGCCGCGCACAGCGGGCTGGAAATCATCACCACCTACCGCGCCGACGGCAAGCGCGGCGATCTCAACTTATATGCCTTGTTGCGTCGCGCGGCGACACCCTAGTGCGCCGTGATAGCGAGGGGATTTCACCATGACCACACCCGACCCCCGTACCCAAAGCCTGATCACCGAATTCTCCAACCGGTTTAATGCTGCGCCCACGCTGGTCGCCATCGGGCCGGGTCGCGTCAACCTGATCGGCGAGCACACCGACTACAACGACGGCTTCGTCTTGCCCGTCGCCATCAAGCGCGATGTGCGCATCGTGCTGCGCCCGCGGACCGACCGCCGCGTCCATCTCTACTCGTTGGAGTATGACGACCGCTACGAGTTCAGCCTGGATGCCATCCGCTTCAACCCGGACAAGCTGTGGGTCAACTATGTGCAGGGCGTGGCGTGGGTCTTGCAGGAACTGGGCATCGAACTGCGCGGCTTCGACGGGCTGATCAGCGGCAACGTGCCGCGCGCAGGCGGGCTGAGCAGCTCAGCCGCGCTGGAGGTTGCCACGGCCTATGCGCTGCTGGCTGCGGCGGAGCGGCGCGATGCGCTGGACGGCGTGCAGATCGCGCGCGCGGCCCAACGCGCCGAAAACAAGTTCGTGGGCGTCAACTGCGGCATCATGGACCAGTTCATCAGCGTCTTGGGCCAAGAGAACCATGCGCTCTTGATTGACTGTCGCAGCCTGGAATACCGGCTGATCCCCTTTCCGCCCCAGGCCGCGTTGGTCATCGGCAACACCAAAGCCAGCCGTTCGCTGGCGGGCAGCGCGTATAACGAGCGTCGCCGCCAGTGCGAAGAGGGTGTCGCCGCGCTGCAAGCGGTCTTGCCCGGCATCCGCGCGCTGCGCGACGTGACCACGGCCCAGCTGGAGCAGCATCGCACTCTGCTTTCGCCCACGGTCTATCAGCGCTGTCGCCATGTGGTGGCGGAAAACGAGCGCGTGCTGCGCACGGTCGCTGCGCTGGAGGCAGGCGACCTGATCACAGTGGGCAAGCTCATGAATGCCAGCCACGCCAGTCTGCGCGACGACTATGAGGTGAGCAGCGCCGCGCTGGATGCGATGGTGGATGCCATGCGCAGCGTCGCCGGTTGCTATGGCGCGCGCTTGACCGGCGCGGGCTTCGGCGGCTGCGCGGTGGCGCTGGTGCAGCCGGGCCAAGAGCAGGCCGTCGCCGATGCCATCTATGAACAATACCCCAAGGCCGCCAACATCTGGCCCGAGGTTTATGTGAGCAAACCAGGCCCCGGCGCGCGCCTGCTCTACCTATAGCCCAACCAAGCCACCAAGCCACATTGATGGAGGTCCGGCGGGGCGGGTGTGCCTACCATCATCGCGCTCCACGGCCCGCGCCGGCAACCGCTACCCGGTCGTCGCGCCCGCAACAGGATGCTACCGCCCCGCGTTCACTTTGTATGGGAGCCGCCCCGATGACCATTCGCCGCTATTATGACGACGCTTATTGCACCAGCTTCGACGCCACCCTACTTGCCGTCACCGAGGTCCAGGGGCAGCCTGCGCTCGTGCTGGACGCCACCTATTTCTATCTCACCTCCGGCGGGCAGCCCCACGACCTGGGCACGCTGGGCGGCTGCGCGGTGACGGACGTCATTGCACAGGACGGGCAGATTCTCCATGTGTTGGCTGCGGGAGAGAGCGCGCCGCCGCTCGGCCCCGTGCACGGGGTGATTGATTGGCCGCGGCGCTTCGACCATATGCAGCAACATTCGGGCCAACACTTGCTCTCGCAAGTCTTTGTGCGCGAAACCGGCTGCGAAACGGTGTCAGTGCATTTCGGCGCACAGGAGTCTACACTGGACCTGGAGTGCGCTACGCTGAGCGCCGCGCAGTTGGCCCGGGTGGAGCAGGTCGCCAACGATCTAGTCGCCGCGGCGCTGCCCATCACCGCGACGCTGGTGGACGAGGCCGCGCTGGCAACCCTCCCGCTGCGGCGCCCGCCCGCGGTGCGCGGCCAAATTCGTATTGTGGAGATTCAGGCCTTCGACTACTCGGCCTGTGGCGGGACGCATGTGCGCAACACGGCAGAGATCGGTCCGATCAAGCTCTTGCGCCAGGAGCGTCGTCGCGGGCAGACGCGCGTTTCGTTCCTGTGCGGCAAGCGCGCGATCGCCGACTACATGCGCAAGCATGAGTTGCTCGTCCAAGCCGCGGCCCATTACAGCACCGACGTGGAGCAGGTGCCGGATTTGATGGGCCGCGCGGTGGAGCAGATCAAAGCCTATCAACGCCAGGTGGAGGAGTTGACCACGCAGTTGCTGCGCTATGAAGCCGCCGAGTTGCTGGCTGCGGCCCAGCCCCTGGGCGATTGGCGCGTGGTGGTGCGCTGCTGGGACGACCGCCCCGCGGACACGCTCAAGACCCTGGCGACCTTGTTGCAGGCTGCGCCGGGCACGATTGCGCTCTTGGCGACGACCGCGGGCGACAAGACGACGCTAGTCTTTGCGCGCAGCGCGGACGTAGACCGCCACATGGGCAACCTCCTGCGCGCCACCTTACAGGCCTTTGGCGGCGGGGGCGGCGGTCGCCCGGAGCTAGCCCAGGGCGGCGGCATCCCCCCGGCCCAAGCCGCCGCCGCACTAGACCACGCGCGGGCGGGGTTGGGCTGATCTTAACAAGTGAAACGACTGTAACAACGTTTTCTCGTCAACGGGCTACAAATCCAAAAGGAGACGTAACTCATGCAACTGATCCATCCGATCTACCTTGATGTACCGATGCTCGTTTCCTTCTCTGCAGCCATTGAGGGGGGGTTCTCACTGGGGTCAGAAGTAACAAGGGAAAGTGAATCTCGCAAAGAAGGTTCGATAACCGGGGCCACGAAATTCGATTTAAGTCATCTGTTCGCCAGTCTTTTCAGTGCAGGAGCGGAGATCGAAGCGTCAGGCTCTGCATCAGACAAAACACAAGAAGTTCGTCGAGAACAGCGTTCACATACCGAGGCATCGATTGCCATTTTGCTTTATGACAAATTGAAACGAAATAGCACGGCGCTTAACCAGCCTCAGACTACAAACGAACTGATGTCGGTATCCCCAGGTCGGCTGATCGAAGTCAGTGGTGTCATCTACAAGAACGCCGTTGATACACTGATCGATTACCTGGAAGCAGTCGGAATTCTTATGAGATTCCAAGCCACTCCTAACCCACAAACGCAGAGAAATCCACAGTCCAACAAAGGCAAATCAGCAACGGTAACTCAGTCACCACTATCTGGTATGGAAGAGTTCAGAAGGATATTGGACGACGATCGCAAGAGAACGCCTTTGTCTAATGCTCTTTTGCGCTGTACTGAACCGAATGGGGCAAAAGCCATCGTCACGCTACGAAGGGCGAACCTTCGAGACTTAACTCTTACGGAATTGCATAAGAACAATGTGCGGGTTGTCGGCAAAGTAACCCGTGTCATCGCTAAGGGGCAGACAGTGAGCGCGTTCGAGAACTACGGGTTGGCAATGATAAAACCTGACAAACTCAGCACGTTATTCGGGTCAGTAGCGACTAATGAAAGTGTGGATGCTGATTTCAGCGACATTACCGTCACTGGTCCAGCAATCCAGGTACTCCCGCTAATGATTTTCGTTTAAGGGCGCACTCTATATCCACCAGTCATTGGCCCGGTCTCGTGATTTGTATTCAGGCGGTACTGCATCCGTCCTAAACTCTCATTTGAACGGCCGCCTTCCCCTATCAAGCAGCCCCACCCGCGATTTTCGCGGCGTGGCGCTTGTTGGGTAGAATAGAGCCAATACACGCGGCGACCCTGCGCGGTACGCAACCGGGGCCAACCTTGTTGTCGAGACGAACCTTTTTGCGCCATGTCCTCCCCATGACGGCTTTGCTCGTCGCCGGCTGTCGCGCGTTTGGGCAAGCGCCCACGCCGACGCCCGACGCCGATCCCTCGCCCACCGGCGGTACCTTGAACCTCGCGCTGGGCGAGGATTTCATCACCTTCCATCCTTTTCTGGAAGTCAACCACACCGCGCACATGCCGCTGCTCTTCGAAGCGCCCATCCGCATCACGCGCAGCGGGCGCTATGAGCCGTGGCTCGCCGAGTCCTGGCAGCTGGGCGACGACGGCTTGAGCCTCACGCTCCGTCTGCGCGCTGGGGTGCGCTTTCACAACGGGCGCGCGCTCAGCGCGGGCGACTTGGTCTGGTCGCTCAACCTAGCGCGCGACGCCGACGCAGGCCATCACCTAGCCAATCGCTTTCCCACCGTCACCGGCGTCACCGCGCTGGACGAACGTACCGTGCGCATTGACTATCGCGAGCGCAGCGGCGACCGCCTGGACGCGCTGGCGCGGCTGATGCTCTTTCCGCGCGAAGCTGCGGAGGACATCGCCACCGCGCCCGTAGGAACCGGCCCCTTCCGCTTTGTGGAATGGATTCCCGGTGATCGGGTTACGCTGGAACGCTTCCCCGACTACTGGCTGCCGGGGCTGCCCTATTTGGACCGCGTGGTGATCCGCGCCATCCCCGACGGACGTGCCCGCGCCGTTGCGCTGCGCCAACGCACTTTGGACCTCGCCTACGATCTCCCGCTGGGCGAGCGTGCGGCGTTGGCGACTCGCGAGGGACTGGTGGTGGAGAGCACGCCCCCCGGCCCGTCCTTCTACGCGTTTATCATGAACATTCGCGTGCCGCCCTTCGACAAACTCGCGGTGCGCCAGGCCTTTCACTTCGCGCTGGACCGCGCCGAGATCGTGGCGACCGTGTTCGGCGACCAAGCCACGCCGGCTACCCTCCCCCTGCCGCCTACCTCGTGGGCCTATGCTGCCGACTTGGCTGAAGGCTATCCCCATGACCCGGTGACCGCGCATCTGCTCTTGGCCCAAGCCGGCTACCCGGCAGGCTTTCGCGTCCGCATGCTGGTACGTGAGACCGCCGGCCCGTTCCTGGAACAAGCTCGCGTCTTCGCCCGCCAGTTGGCTGCCATCGGCGTGGAAGTGGAATTGGAGCCGGCTGCGCCCGAGCGATTTTGGCCGCGCCTGTATGCCGGCGACTTCGCCCTAGTCTCGCACAAAACCGGCGACGCCGGCGCCGACCCCAGCGCGCTCTTTGAGCGCGCCGGCTGTTGTCGCACCACCAACAGCTTCTTTGGGGTGGAGA
>CAKZVN010000255.1 GCA_937922105.1 uncultured Litorilinea sp. | reverse complement strand
CAATTCCCACGGCTCCAGGCTGGAAAGACGCAGGCGGGGAATCTCCGTGTCGCGCAGCAGCGCGGCGACCAACTGCTTGAGATCGCTGCGCGCCGCGCCGGCTAGATCGCGGCCATAGCTGCCCAGATGCACGCCGGTGAGCACCGCCTCTTGCACGCCGGACGCCGCCAACTGCTGCACCTCCGCCACCACATCGCCCAGGGGACGGCTGCGACTTTCGCCGCGCGCCACCGTGACGACGCAGAAGGTACAGCGATTGTTGCAGCCGTCCTGCACCTTGATAAAGGCGCGCGTGCGCGCGGCGCGCGGCGGGTCGTCATCGTGCAGCAGCGCATCCGTTGTCTGTGCGGCGATGGGTATGCCGTCCGGCTCCAACAGCGCCAACTGGGCAGGGTCGTCCAGTTCCGCGCTCCACGGCTCCAGCAGCGTCGCGAGGAGGTCTTTGCGCGCGTTTCCCACCACTAGCGCAACGCCGGGCAGGACCGCCGCGGCTACCGGCTCCAATGTGGCCCAACAGCCGGTAACGACCAGACGCGCGGCGGGGTTGAGCCGCTGGAGCTGGCGCAGCCGTTTGCGCCCGGCGCGGCTCGCATCCGCGGTCACCGCGCAGCTGTTGAAGATCATGACCTGCGCGGCTTCGGGCGCGGCGACAACGACATGGCCCACCGCCGCCAGCCGCCGGGCCAGCGTCTCCATCTCAGCATAGTTGAGCCGGCATCCAATCTGATCCAAGTAAATCCGCATGGTTGGGCATGATACCACAGCCGAGCGCCACCGTGGGAAGCCCGCCGGGCCTGGGGCGTCCCACGCTTTTGGTGCAGTTGAACCCATCCCGGCCCTCCTCAGTTGGGGAAGGTTCGGAGGGGGTGTTGCGCCGCCCAAGAATGTGGGATGTGCCCCCGGGCCTGCGCGTAATCGGGCACGGCGCGCGGGCTGTGGTACACTGGGGCCGCGCCGCCGACCGGCCGCGCCATGCGAAATAAAGGAATTTTGCCGATGACAGCGCCCTCGCGTACACCGCCCCACCTTCGTCGCCACCTGGTTGTGCTGGGTCTCTATGCCCTGTTGACCGTGGCGCTGAGTTGGCCGTTGATCGTACAGATGACCACCCACGTGCCCGGCGTGCCCCAGTGGGCCTTTGACGAAGCCACCTTCTTGTGGAATACCTGGAAACTCAAACATGCGTTGGTGGACACTTTTACCAGCCCGCTCCACAGCGACCTGATCTGGTATCCCCTGGGCATTGATCTCATCCTCTACACCTACAACTTCTTCCACGCGCTGCTAGCCTTTGCGCCCATGCTGGCGGTCAACTTACCCTTCGGCAGCAATGTCACCATTCTGCTCGGCACATTCCTGAGCGGCTATGGGACTTTCCTGCTGGTGCGCTATCTCTTGGCGCGACCGTGGGCCGAGTTGGGCGGGCCGCGGTTGGCGCCCGGCGCGGCTATGCTCGCGGCCTTCGGCGCGGGGCTGGTCTATGCCTTCGCATCCAACCGGGCGATTTACAACATGCTCGGTCACTACGACATGTCCACCACCCAATGGATTCCCCTCTATGCACTGGCGTTGTTGCGCAGTTTGGACCCTGGGCTGGAGATGCGAAGGCGACGCGGCGCGGCGCTGTGGGCAGGCGTTTTCATGGCCCTCAATGGGCTGGCGGAGATGATCACCGCGCTCTTCCTCACCATGTTCACGCTCATTGTGTTGGTGGCGGCGCTGGTCGCGCAGGCGCGCCGAGACCGCGCCACCGGCGCGCCGCAGCCGGGGTGGGCGGCGCTGGTCGCGCTGCCCGGCCTAGCGACGCTGACCGCCACCGCGCTCTGGTCGCCTGTGCTGATTCCCATCCTGCTGCAATTTCTCACCGACGACTTCTCGCTCAAAGGCTGGGGGGAGGCTATCCCCCTGAGCGTGGACTTGCTGGGCTTCTTCACGCCCACCGTGCTCCATCCGCTGTGGGGCGGTGATGTGGTGGCGGAACTGCGTCGGGTGCAACTGCGCGCGCTGGAACAGGGCGTCACCGGCTTCCGCGATGTCAACACGGTCTTTGTGGGCTGGGTGACCGCGGCGCTGGCTCTGGTTGCGGTGGTGCGCTTCCGTCGTCGCGTCCGCATCTGGGGCTGGACTGCACTGATCTTTGGTCTCTTTGCCCTCGGCCCGTTTCTCCAGATCAACGGGCGCTATCGCTTCGACCTGGACGGCGTGGAGGCGACTTTCCCCCTACCCTATGCATTGTTGCACTACATCCCCATCATCAAGGCCAATCGCGCGCCCAACCGCAACAGCGTGCTGCTCATGCTGGCGGTGGCGGTGCTGGTGGGCTATGCGCTGGCATGGCTGTTGCAACAGCGTCGCGTGAGGGCGCTTGCCGCGCAGCCGCAGACGTGGCTTGCCGGGTTGCTCTGTGCCGCCATCGTCTTCGAACATTTGGCCCTGCCCGCGCCGCTCTCCGATGTGCGCGTGCCCGCGGTCTATACCCAGATTGCCGCGGACCCGGCCCCGGTCAGCGTCATGCACCTACCCCTCGGCTGGCGCAACAGCTTCGGCGTCTTCGGCCCGGAAAAGACCCTGCTCCAGTATTATCAGACCGTCCACGGCAAGCCCATGCTGGGGGGCAACATCAGCCGCGCGCCGGACTTCAAGATGGACTATTTTCGCCGCATCGAGCTATTCCAGACGCTGGAGGACATCCAGTTCGGGCGCAGCGTAGACCCGGCACGCGATGCCATGGCGCGCGCACAAGCCGGCGACTTGCTTTATCTCTACAACACCGGCTATGTCTTGCTCATGCCGCCCATCCCACAACGCTATCCCTATGCCGACACCTGGCAGGCGGCGTGGGCATATGCCAAAGCCGTGCTCCCGCTGGAGGAGCAGCCGTTCTGGACGGGCGACGGCATCGAAGCCTATCGCGTGGTCCTGCCCCCCGGGCGCGACGACTTCAGCCTCGACCTGGGTGAGCCGGGCACCTTCCCCTATCGCGGGGAGGGGTGGGACGACGCCGAGACCGACGCGCCCTACGGCCTTTCTGCCATCTGGGCTACCGGCGCGGTAAGCCGTCTCTTTATTCCGTTGCGCAACGTGGACCCGAGCGCGACCTATGAGGTCGTTCTCCACGCGCATCCTTTTGCCTATCCCGGCGCGCCGGAGCAGACAGTGACCTTGCGCGTCAACGGCGCGCAGCAACCCGCGCAACTCCTGCCCGCGTCCTGGCATGAGGTGCGCTGGCAGATTCCCGGCACGCTGCTGGCAGATAGCCTCAACCGGCTGGAGTTGGTCTGGAACTACCGAGCCAGCCCGCGCCAAGTCATCGGCGGCGACCGCAGCATCGGCGCGACCGGCATCCAGTTGCCGGTGGACGCGGAACTCAAGGCCTTTGACGGCGGCGGCTATATTGCGCTCTTCGACGAAACGGGCGCGCAGCGCGATGCTTCGGCGGGCCGGCGCGGGGTGAATGTGACGCGGTTGCATCCGCGCAGCGGCGCAATCCTGGACCGCGCCGGCTTCGACACCGCAGCCAATGTTTTCGAGAGCGCCGCGCTAGCCCGCTATCTGGCGGAAATTCCCGCGGGGGAGATCGTGCTGGTAGCGAGTTACGGCTCGGCGTGGGAACACCTTACCGGCGAGGCGCTGCAGGCGCTGCGGGGGATCGGCGCCGATCTGAGCTTGGAGGAACTACAGGGACGTTATTTTGCCGTCGTTGGGGTGCAAGGCGCGCCTCCAGGGAGCGCAGCCCAGGCGATCGGTGAGGAGGACGCGTTCTTGGCGGTCAGTCTCAACCGCGATCGGCGCACCCTGGCTGCGGCGGTCGATTGGGTACGCGTCGGGCCGATGCGCTGAGAAGGGCTACTCGCGTTCGCCCAGTGCGCCGCTTCTCCTGCGCCGCACCCAACTGACCATACGGTCCCAGGGCAAGGAACGTGTGCGCAGGCGCAAGAGCGTGTAGACGGCCTTGACGATCTCCAGCTTGCTGATCTTGCTGTCGCCCTGGGTGCGGTTGACAAAGGTGATGGGCACTTCGCCGATGCGGAAGCCGGCTTCTTCCACCAAGAAGGCCATCTCCATCAGAAAGCTGTAGCCGCCGCTGAAGATGGTCGCCAGGGGGATCGTCTCCAATACTTCGCGGCGATAGCAGCGGAAGCCCGCGGTGCAATCGCGTGTGCTGAGACCCAAAAAGAGATGGGCTAGGCGGTTAGCGACGAAACTGATGAACTTACGGCCCGCGGGCCAACCGACGACGCTGCCGCCCGGCACATAGCGGCTGCCCACCACCAGGTCTACCCCGGACGCAGCCAAGTCCAGCAGCCGGGGCAAGTCGGCGGGGTTGTGGCTGAAATCCGCGTCCATGGTGCACAAGTAGCGATAGGAGCGCGCCAACCCGTAGGCAAAGCCGGCGCGATAGGCCGTGCCCAGGCCGAGCTTGCCCGCGCGATGAATCACGGCGACCCCGCGGTCTTGTGCCGCCAATGCATCGGCGAGCGCGCCGGTGCCGTCGGGCGAGTTATCGTCCACCACCAGGACATGGACATCACCAGGCAAATCGCGCAGCCGGCGCACCAATTCAGGCAGGTTGTCACGTTCGTTGTAGGTCGGCACAATCATCAGGACTGTGCCGGACCACGGTCGTTGCATGGTTGCGCGACGCTACTTTCCACTTGGCTCTGCGCGCGCCGGGCGTCCTCCGCCCCCGCGCAGGGCAAACTCCGACTCATGGTACGCACCGTCTCCTGTCACCCGCCCGGAAGCGCGTAGCTTCCGCACGGGAAAACGGTCCAGGCGGCGCACATGAGATTCCGAAACAAACTGGAATGTTACCATATCAGTCTTATGATGACACAGGTCAACGCAAACCGTGAACAACACAGCCAAGACGCGCCTGCTGTGATGACCTCTTCCGCTGCGGATGCCGGGCGGGCAAGCGGCGGCGGTCTGCTCCTGCTCCCCGTCGCAATCAGCCTGGCGCTCTATCTGCGTACCCTTGCGCCGGATCTGTTGCCCGGCGACCCCGGTGAGTTCCAGTTTGCCGCGTGGCGGCTGGGCCTCGCCCATGCCACCGGCTACCCGCTCTATCTGCTCTTGGGCTGGGCGTGGCAACACGCGCTGGCGGTGGTCGGCGTCAACCCGGCTGCCGCGCTCAATGCCTTCAGTGCGCTGGCGGCAAGCGCCGGCGTAGGGCTGTTCGGTCTGCTGCTGCTGCGCTGGACGCGCCCCGTCTTGGGCGAGCGCGCCGCAGGCGTTGCGGTTTACGGCGCGCTGCTCTTGGCGGTCAACCTCACCTTTTGGTCCCAGGCGCTCATCGCCGAGGTCTACGCGCTGCATGTGGTCTTCATGGTGTTGCTCTGGCTGGCGGTGCACCGATTCGCCGCGCAACCGAGCGGCAGACGCTTGCTGGGGACTGCGACGTTGGCGGGGCTGGCGCTAACCCACCACGCCATGACGCTTCTGTTGCTGCCCGCGCTGGCGCTCTATTGGGTTTTGGCGCGTGACCGCGCACAGCGCATCCCCCCCCGAGCCTGGGCGGCGGCACTCGTAGCGGCAGCCTTGCCCTTGTTGCTCTATCTGTACATCCCGCTGCGCAGCGGGCCGGACGCCTCTCCCTGGTATCACCAACCGCTGGGCGACAGCGTTTTACAACTCTATGGGGAGGGCTGGGATGCCTTCACGGCGTTTATCAGCGGGCGCTCCATCAGCGTGGGCTTTCGCGAGCCGGGCGATGCATGGCAACAAGTGGGCCAAGCCGCCTGGCTGTGGCATTACCACTTCGGCTGGGTGGGGCTGGTGATGATGGCGCTGGGGTTGGTCTGGCTGGCGGCGACGGGACGTCGCGCGCTCTTGGTCGCTACACTGCTCTACGCGCTGCTGCAACAGGGCTTCAACCTCTTTTACAACATCGGCGACATCCTGGTCTACTACATTCCCCTTTACTTGACCGGAGCCATCTGGGCGGCTTGCGGGCTAACCGGCCTGATCTCCGGCGTATGGTCCAAGACGACGGCTGCGCCGCCTGCGCCGGGCCGTGCGGCAAGCGTCGTCGGCTGGGTGGCGGCGGGCGCGCTGATCCTCCTTGTATTGCGCGACGCGCCTGCCACCGCCGCTGCCATTGACCAAAGCGAGAGTCGCGGCGCGCGCACCCGCTGGGAAGCCATCCTTGCCGCCGAACCGCCACCGGGGGCAATCCTCATCAGCAACGACCGCGACGAGATGGTGCCGCTTTTCTACCTGCAAGCCGTGGAAGGGCGCGGTATAGGCTTGACCGCCCTCTTCCCGCTCATTGCCCCGGACGCCCGCTTTCGCGATCTGGGCGCAACGGTGGAGACCGCGCTGGCGGCGCGGGGCGGCCCCGTCTATCTCATCAAGCCCATGCCGGGGCTGGATGTCCGCTTTACCCTGGAACCGGCGACCGCACCGTTGGTGCGCGTCACCGGACCGGCGGCGCTTGCCCCGCCCAGCCATAGCCTGGATGCGGAGTTCGGTCCGCTGCGCCTGCTGGGGGTGGACATTGTCCGCGTCGGTTCCCGCCTGGAAGTCACGGCGCACTGGGAGGTGTTACGCCCCGTGGACGGGGACTACACCGCCACCGCGCAATGGCTTGCCGGCGACGACGCCAAACTCGCCCAGCACGACCACCCTGCCGGCGGCGTCTATTACCCTACCTCGTTGTGGAAGGTGGGCGAGCACTTGCGCGTGCGCCATACGCTCGTCGCGGAAGGCGCAGTCCCTGCGCAGACCCGTCTCCTGTTAGGTATGTACCGGCCCACAGACTTGGCCCCGCTCGCCCCGCCTGTCATTCTGCCGTTGGACGTTGCGACGGAGTAGGGACGTTTTTGCACCACACTGCGGCGCGATCGTGTGTTGTGCTATACTGAAAAATAAGTGATACCAGGCGGCAATCTGCCGATCTTGCGCGCCAATGTAGTCGCGACTTACAGAACTCAACCGCTGCCGTCGGGTACGCTACGCCGGTGTGCCGGGGGAGTTACCGACCTCATCTGCACATGCTGGACCTCCCGGTCCGCCGCAGTACACAGCCGTCCCAGTATTTTTGCGGATTGCCTTTCGTCCCAACTTTTTGTATCAACTTCTGTATCAACCGTCGTCATCACCTAATTCCAACACCCAAGTAGGAGCGAGCAATGAATCGAAAATCCCTGGTCAGCCTGATCCTGGCGCTTGCTTTGCTGTTGTCGGTAGGCGGCCCTGCTGTGGCTCAGGAAGCCGACATCGTGGACACCGCCGTAGCCGCAGGCGATTTCACCATCCTGGTTGCCGCCGTCCAGGCTGCCGGTCTAGTGGACGCCCTCAAGAACGACGGCCCCTTCACCGTCTTTGCGCCCACCGACGCGGCCTTCGCTGCCCTGGAAGAGGCTCAGCCCGGCATCCTGGAGGCCCTCTTAGCCGACCCCACGGGCGCGCTCACCGACATCCTGCTCTATCATGTGCTGGACGGCAAGGTCATGGCGGAGGCGGTCACCGACGGCTTGGTCGTCCAGACTTTGCAGGGTGGCGAAGTGACCTTCAGCATCGTGGACGGCGTGCCCATGATCAACCAGGCCAAGATCATCGCCACCGACATCGAAGCCAGCAACGGCGTGATTCACGTCATTGACGCCGTGATCTTGCCCCCGGCGGAGGAAGCCGAGGTAGAGACCGCCGAGCAACCTGCCCCCACCCCCACGCCCACGCCTGAAGAGGAGGCCGCGACAGACGAAGCAGCTGTCGAGACCGCCGAGTTGGCTGACATCGTGGACACGGCGGTAGCCGCGGGCAGCTTCGAGACCCTGGTCGCCGCTGTGCAAGCTGCGGGCTTGGTGGATGCGCTCAAGGGCGACGGCCCCTTCACCGTCTTTGCGCCCACCGACGCGGCCTTCGCCGCCCTGGAAGAGGCCCAGCCCGGCATCCTGGAGACCCTCTTAGCCGAACCCACGGGTGCGCTCACCGACATCCTGCTCTATCACGTCATCTTCGGCAAGATCATGGCTGCGGATGTGACCGACGGCCTGGTCGCCACCACCCTGCTGGGTGAGGATGTGACCTTCAGCGTCGCCGACGGCGTGGTGAAGATCAACGACGCCACCGTCATCGCCGCCGACATCGAAGCCAGCAACGGCGTGATTCACGTCATTGATGCGGTGCTCATCCCGCCCGCGGCGGAAGCCGAGGAGACCACACCGGCGGCGACTCCCACCCCCGCCCCGGAACCGGAGGCAACCCCGACCCCTGTTGCTGAGGAGGAGCCTGCCGCGCCGGAGACCCTGCCAACCACCGGCGGCAACTTCGGCGCCACGCCGCTGATCTTTGTGGTGGTGGCAGCAGTCGTCGCCGGTCTAGCCGGCAGCGCCTGGGTCACCCGCCGCCGCGCCTAGTTTGTCGCGACCCGATACGGCGATCATCCCTGGTCGCCGTCGCGTAGGCGGGGACATATCCTGTCCTCGCCTACGCACATTTTCTGCCGCCCGCGTCCGTTGGGACAGGGCAACGCCAACACTTGGCCGATCCGTTGCGCCAAGTAGGGCAACAACTTCTCGGATGGTATACTTAAGAGCAGGCTGCCCGGGGCGCCAGGTGGCTGCAACCTTGCCGGCGGTGCACCCCCGCGGTCAACAGGGCGATCCGCGTGCACCCTCCGGTGACCTGGTGGTTGCCAACCTTGTTGTACTCCTGTAGTGGTCAAGCGGTGATCGCCGTACTTGTCGGCGCAACACCGCTCAACTGTATGTTGTCTACACGCGCTTCATCTCCACAAACCTGTTTCTGAATCTGACGAAAGGCACAATCTCTATGCGAAAAACTTGGATTGGTGTCACCCTGCTTCTGATCACGGCCCTGGTGTTGGCGGCGTGTGTGGCGCCCGCTGCGCCCGCGGCCCCCAGCGGCGAGGCCCCCGCCCCCGCGCCAGCTGCGCCGGAGACCGGCGGCATTCAGATTCCCCAGCCCGTGGAGGGCAAGTTCAACGTCGCGTTTGTCTATGTCGGCCCCAT
The DNA here is from genome assembly GCA_937922105.1 of uncultured Litorilinea sp. Taxonomy (GTDB): domain Bacteria; phylum Chloroflexota; class Anaerolineae; order Caldilineales; family Caldilineaceae; genus QEUY01. The sequence goes on along the minus strand of CAKZVN010000255.1, from coordinate 15,608 downwards.
CGGTGACGGCGGCTGGACCTATGCCCACAACGAAGGCCGCCTCTATCTCCAAGAAAAGCTGGGCGACGCGGTTCACACCGCCTACTTGGAGAGCGTGCCTGAAGGGACCGACGCCGAGCGCGTGATCCGCAACTTGGCGCGCGCGGGGTTCAACGCCATCTTCACCACCTCCTTCGGCTTCATGGACCCCACCGCCACGGTTGCCGAGGAATTTCCCGATGTCTACTTTGTCCACATCTCCGGCTACCTCAAGAACGAGACCAATTTCGCCAATCTCTTCGGCGGCATGGAGAGCATGAAGTATCTAGCCGGCATGATCGCAGGCGCACGCGCCGCTGCGGATGGACAGACCAAGATCGGCTACATCGCCCCCTTCCCCATCCCTGAAGTGATCCGCCACATCAACGCCGCAGCACTGGGCATGCGCCAAACTTGCCCGGAGTGTACGCTGGACATTCGCTGGATCTTCACCTGGTTTGACCCGAGTCTGGAGCGCCAAGCCGCCGAGACCCTCATGGATGCCGGCGCCTATGTGGTCATCACCGGCGCGGACACCGCCGGTCCGGTCCAGGCCGCGGGTGAGCGCGGGCTATACGGCATCGCCTACGACAGCCGCAACGCCTGTGACGTGGACCCCGTCCACTGCTTGACCGTGCCCTACTGGGAGTGGGGTCCCTTCTACACCTTGCTGGTCGAGCAGATGATGGACGGGACCTTCGTGCCCGATGACTTCTACTTCGATGTGGACAGCGGCGCGCTGGGTCTGTTGGGCTTCATGGAAGGCCAAGAACCCGCCCCCGGCGTTCCTGCCGAGGTCATCCCGCTGGTGCGTGACGTGTTGGATCAAATGCTCAGCGGTGAGATGAACCGCTTCGACATCTTCACCGGCCCGATCAACAACAACAAGGGCGAGCTGGTCATCCCCGCGGGTGTGTCGCTCACCCAGTCCGACCTGGAAGGCATTGACGCCACCATCGCCGCGCAGACGGGGCGCGAGGCCTGCACCATCTGTATGAACTGGCTGGCGGAGGGTGTCTCGCCCGACGCTGAACTGCCGTAACCGTTGATGGGGGCTAACCGGCTGTGGGGCTGTCGCCTCGCAGCCGGTTGTCCTCGCACCACTTGCGCGATTACGCGGCTTCTGGCATTCTTGGCAGCAAGCTGTCGCCGAGTAAGCCGTTGCGACTCGCCACACCCAACCCTTCGACTGCGCCGCGCACCGCCCGGACGCCCACACCGACCGCCGACCCAGCATGAGCGGGCCACACTCCACCAGCGTAGACCCAGCAGTGCCGCCGGCCTTCGAGATGCGCGGCATCACCAAACGCTTTCCCGGCGTGCTTGCCAATGCCGATATCACGTTCAGCGCGGTCAAAGGGGAAGTCCACGCCCTCTTGGGTGAGAACGGCGCGGGCAAATCCACCCTCATGAATATCCTCTGCGGTCTGTATCAGCCCGACGAGGGGGAAATTTTCATTGACGGGCGCCGCGTCACCTTCCATTCCCCGCGCGACGCCATCCGCGCCGGCGTGGGCATGGTCCACCAGCATTTCATGCTCGTGCCGCCGCAAACCGTGGCGGAAAATGTGATTTTGGGGCTTACCGGCGTGGGCTTTGTGCTGGACACCCGGCGCATCGAGCGCGAGGTGGAGCGCATCGGCGCGCAGTTCGGCCTACCGGTGGACCCCCGGGCCTACATCTGGCAACTTTCCGTGGGCGAGCAACAACGCGTCGAAATCATCAAGCTGCTCTACCGCGGCGCACAGATTTTAATCCTGGATGAGCCGACCGCAGTGTTGACGCCGCAAGAGACGATGGCCCTCTTCCGCACCTTGCGCGAGATGACCGCCGCAGGCAAGACCATTGTCCTCATCAGCCACAAATTGGACGAAGTCTTGAGCATCGCCGACCGCATCACCGTCCTGCGCCAGGGACGCCACATTGCCACGGTAGACGCGCAAGGGATGACCAAAGCCCAGTTGGCGGGACTGATGGTCGGACGCGAGGTCTTGTTCCAACTAGAGAAACCGCCGGCGCAGATCGGCGAGCCACGGCTTACCGTGCACCGAGTCTCGGCGCTCAATGACAAGGGCCTGCCTGCGCTGCGCGAACTGTCGCTGACCGTCCATGCCGGCGAGATCGTGGGCGTGGCAGGCGTGGCAGGCAACGGTCAACGCGAATTAGCCGAGGTCATCTGCGGTCTGCGCCCCGCCAAGTCCGGCTCTATTGACATCTCCAGCCGCACAGTGACCAACGCGCCGCCCATCGTCATGATCGAAGCCGGCATCGCCTATGTGCCCGAAGACCGCAGCACCACCGGCAGCGCGCCTGATCTCTCCATCAGCGAAAATTTGGCGCTCAAGAACTATCGCAAGCCGGAGATGGGCGGGCGCTTTTTTCTCAGCCGCAAAGCCATGCGCGAGCAAGCCCTGCGCCTGATCCGCCAATTCAACATTGCCACGCCCTCGCCTGAAACCCCGGCGCGGCTGCTCAGCGGCGGCAACCTGCAAAAGGTCATCCTGGCGCGCGAGATTGCCCAACAGCCGTTGGTCACCATCGCCGCCTATCCCACGCGCGGGCTGGACGTGGGCGCGACCGAGACGGTGCGCCAAATCTTGCTGGAAGAGCGCAACAAGGGCGCGGCTATCCTGCTCATCTCCGAAGACCTAGACGAAATCCTCGCCCTGTCCGACCGCATTGCCGTGCTCTTTGAGGGGCGCATCGTGGGCGAAGTCGCAGGCGACGCCGTGGACTTGGAGCAGATCGGCCTGATGATGGCCGGCGCACACGCGACCGAGGTGCACGAATGAGTGCCGTCGCTACCCCTCGCGCGACCAAGAGCGAGCGTTGGCGCATAGAGCGCGCGCCCACCCAGCCGCTCTGGCTCACCATCCTGTCGCCCGTGATCTTGGTGGCGCTGGCGTTGATCGTGGGCGCGGGGTTGCTCAGCCTGACCGGCTCCGACCCGTGGCTGGTCTACCGGCGCATGGCGCAGCTGGCTTTCGGCTCGGCCTACGGTTGGTCCGACACCACCGTCAAGGCAACACCGTTGATCCTCGCCGGGCTGGGCGTCTCGATTGCCTTTCGTATGCGCCTGTGGAACATCGGCGCGGAGGGTCAGCTTTTCCTGGGCGCGTTCATGGCAACCGGCGTCGCGCTCCACTGGCTTCCCCGAGATACGCCACAGCCGCTCATGCTGCTGGCAATGGCGGCGGCGGGCTTTGTGGGCGGCGCGCTGTGGGGGCTGATCCCGGGGCTGCTCAAGGCCAAGCTCAACGTCAACGAGATCATCACCACCCTGATGCTCAACTATGTGGCGATCCAGTGGAACAACTTTTTCGTCTACGGCCCGTGGAGCGAGCGTGGCTTCGGCCTCTCGCCCCAGTTCCCCCGCAACGCGTGGCTGCCTCGCTTGACCGACTTTGCCGCCGACTTTCCGTTTCTACGCGGGTTGACCGCGCACTTCGGGATTCTCATCGCGGTGGCGCTGGCGGTGGTGCTGTGGGTCGTTTGGCGCAGCACGCGCTGGGGCTTCGAGGTGAGCGTGGTGGGCGATAACCCGCGCGCGGCGCGCTATGCCGGGATCAACCTGACGCGCAACATCATCTTGGTCATGGCGCTGAGCGGCGGGCTGGCGGGGTTGGCGGGCATGAGCGAAGTCTCCGGCGTGGTACACCGGCTGCAAGAGCGCTTCTCGCCCGGCTACGGCTTCACCGCCATCATCGTCGCCTGGCTGGCGAAGCTCAACCCGTTGGCGATCATCCTGGTCTCCTATCTGTTCGCTGGGCTGCTGGTGGGCGGTGACGCCATCCAACCGGCGGGCATTGCGCAATTGTTACAGGGCGTCATTCTTTTTGTGGTGGTGAGCGGTGATATGATCCTGCGCTATCGCGTGCGGCGGGTCTAGGTCCCTGTTCCGGCACAACTTGGCAAAAGGCAAACGGCATGGAATGGGTGTTGCTGGTCAACCTATTGGCGTCGGGCGTGCGCTCCGGCACAGCGATTCTCTTTGCCAGCATCGGCGAGATTTTTGCGGAGCGTTCCGGCGTACTCAACCTGGGCGTCGAGGGCATGATGCTCATGGGCGCGATGACTGCCTTCGGCGTAGCCCACAACACGGGCAATCCGTGGCTGGGGTTGTTGGCTGCGGCGGGCGTAGGTACGGTGTTGGCGCTGCTCCATGCCTTTGTCACCGTCACCCTGCGCGCCGACCAGGTTGTCAGCGGTCTAGCCTTGACCTTTGTGGGGTCAGGGTTGAGCGCGGTCTTGGGCGCGCCGCTGGTGGAAATCCGCCAAGCGCCACGCCTGCCCACCTATCCCATTCCCCTGCTCGCCGACTTGCCGGTCCTCGGCCCCATTCTCTTCAACCACAACGTCATCGTTTACCTGGGCTTCCTACTCATTCCCGCGGCTTGGTTCTACATCTATCGCACGCGACCGGGGCTGGAGTTGCGCGCAGTGGGCGAATACCCGGCGGCTGCCGATGTGCAAGGCATCAACGTCTTTGCCCTGCGCTATGCCTATGTGATGGTGGGCGGCTTTCTGGCGGGTGTCGGCGGCGCGGCGTTGAGCCTTGCCATTACCCCTCTCTGGATCGAGGGCATGACCTCCGGGCAGGGCTGGATCGCGGTGGGATTGGTGATCTTTGCGCGCTGGAATCCGGTGCAGGCCGCGGTCGGCTCCTATCTCTTCGGCGCCATCCGCCGTCTGCCGCTGGACTTGCAGACGTTGCCCCTCTTCTTACGCAATCCGGCCTGGGGCTACTTCCTCAACATGCTGCCCTATCTGTTCACCGTGATTGTCCTGGTCATCGGCTCGCGCGAAGCCATGCGCCGCCGCGCCGGTGCACCTGCCGCGCTTGGTCTCCCCTATGTGCGTGAAGAGCGCGGGGCCTAGCCGCCTCGCGTACCGGAAAGCGTCCTCGTCGCGTGCTGCCGCAATCTCACGTTGCCTATACTTGGTTGGCGCTGACCCTGGTCCAAGACCGCTTGCGTCTGGCGCGCGACGCCGACTATCGCACCGTCGCGCTGGCGGCGATGGCTTCCGACTTGGTGGACAAGCCGTTGGCCGCGGCCTACTTCTATCGCAAACAGCGGGCCGCCGTGCTCTTCGGTCATACGCTGTTGGCCTATGTGGGCGTGCTCTACTGGATGTGGCGACGCTTTCCGCGCGGGTGGGTCCACGCCGCCGCAATGGTGGGCCATGCCCTGCTGGATCGCATCTGGTTTTTCCCGGATACGCTCTATTGGCCGTTGCGCGGATGGGCCTTTCATCGCTGGCGCAAGCAAGGCTCCGAGCAAGAGGGGATGGGCAACGCCTATTGGATCGCCTTCACCCGGCGCCGCGAATTGTGGACGTGGGAGTTGGGCGGGCTGCTGGCTCTCGCCTATGTGGTCTGGCGGCACCGGCTCTATCGGCCGCGCCGTCTGTTGACCTTTCTCCTGACGGGGCGACCACCCCAGTGACAGGCGTGCGCCGGCGCGCCGGGCGGGCAACGCCATGAGCGCCGAGTTTGGGCGACGGCTGGTCGCCAACACCGGCGCGCTGGCAGGCGCCAATCTCTGGCGCATCGTCGTCAGCTTCCTCCTACAACTGGTCATTGCCCGCCGCCTGGGGCTGGAAAGCCTGGGCGCGTACACCGTGGCGATGGCCTACCTCAACGTCAGCCAAGTGTTGTGTGAACTGGGTCTACCGCTGTGGATGGTGCGCGAGGTGGCGCATCGGCCCACCGCGCGTCGCGCCTATTTTCGCCGCGCGTTGTGGCTCCTGGGCGGGATAGCGCTGGCGCTGTGGGGCGGGCTGTTGCTCTTGGCGTTGTGGCTCCCCTATCCGCCGGAATTGCGCCAAGCCATCGGCTGGGTGGGCGCCGCGCTCCCCTTTTATGCCGTGAGCGCGGCGGCGGCCATCGTCTTCCAAGCGGGCGAACGCCTGCCCCTACTGCTGCGTGTGGAAGTCGTGACCAACAGCCTGATCCTGGCTGCGAGCCTCGTGGTCGTCTGGGCAGCGGGCACGGTTGCCGATCTGTTGCTGGTGGTCGTGGTCGCGCAGATCATCTCTGCAACGGTGTCGCTGGGGTGGTTGGCGCGCAGCCGCTTGCTGGCCCCGCCTCAAGAAGACACACCGCCCCCCTGGACGCAGCTGCGACGCGAAGTCGCGCCTTTCTTTGGGCTGAGTCTCGCCGATGTGCTGCTGCAACGGCTGGACATCCTGTTGCTCAGCCTTTTGGCCGATGTACGGCTGCTCGGCCTCTACAGCGCGGCCTACAACTTGGTACGCGTGGCGGTGAAGTTGGCCCAGAGCTATTGGCGCGGGCTATACCCTACCCTGAGCCGGCTGCACCATCAGGCCCCGATGCAGGGCCGCGCGGTGGCGCACACGGCCCTGCGCTATCTCCTGTTGCTCGGCTGCGGCGGTGCGGCGGTGTCGAGCGGCGTCGCTAGCGAGATCCTACACTTGGTCTACGGCAGCCGTGATGCCGAGGCTGCGCGTCTGCTGGCATGGCTGGTGTGGAGCGTGCCGCTCTTCGGCCTGGAGTTGTATGCCTCAACGCGCCTGTTGGTGGAGGGCCGTGCGCGCGCCGCGCTCCTGCTGAGCCTTGCCCATGTAACCGCGTTGGCCCTGTTTCTGCTCCCGGCTGCGCGCCAAGCCGGCGCGCTGGGCGCAGCGGGGGCCGTGCTCGCAGCGCAGGCGCTGGGCACAGTCGGCGGGCTGTGGCTGTTGGGCGACCGGCTTGCGCCAGCCGTGCGCATACGTCTGTTGCTTCTGGGGTTGCTCACACTGGGCGCGGGGGTGGCGGCGTGGGCGGTGCCAGGCCCGGTCTGGCTGCGCGCCGGCCTTGCGCTTGCGCTCTATGTTGCCGGGCTAGGCCGCAGCGGCTGGCTGACCGCGCAGGATCGGGCACGGTTCTTGGGCCTCCTGCGCCGATCCGGCGTCTGATTTGCGGGGCATCCCGGCCTCCGATATAATCAACGGTCGTGACCGGTCCTGTGGCATAGCACTCTTGGCTGCGCCTTCGCCGCCGGGTCACGACAACGCCGGATTTTATGGATGCACTGCCAGCCCGCAGTTTGGAAACACCGCAGCTTTCACCGTCCGTACCTGCACCCCTCCCCGTTCCGGCGTCCCCTTATCGCGTCTTGATGATCGCCCCAACCAGTTTCTTTGCCGACTACGGCTGCCACGTGCGCATCCTGGAAGAAGCGCGCGTCCTCGCCAAGCTGGGGCATCATGTCACCATCGCCACCTATCACAACGGCAAAGACGTGCCTGAACTGGACATCCGCCGTACCCTACCCATTCCCTGGCGCCGCCATTATGAAGTCGGCTCCAGCCGCCACAAGATTGCGTTCGATGCGCTCTTGGGACTAAAGACCGTGGAACTGCTGGGCCGGGGGCGCTACGATATCATCCACGCCCATCTACACGAGGGCGCGCTGATCGGGCATGTCTTGGGGGCGTTGTGGCGCGTGCCGGTGGTCTTTGATTTTCAGGGCAGCCTGACCGAGGAGATGATTGACCATCGCTTTTTGCGCCGAGACAGTTGGGCCTACGGCCCGCTGCGCCGCTTGGAACGTTGGATTGATCGCCGCTCGAAGGTCATCCTGACCAGCTCGGCCCACGCCGCGCGCCTCCTCGTGGAGGAATTCGGATGCGCCGCGGAGCGGGTCCAACTCTTGCCCGACTGCGTCAACCCCGATACGTTCCGCCCCGCCACAACCTTCGATGCCGATGAGCAGTGGGCGCTGCGCCGCTCGCTTGGCATCCCCGACGAAAACAAAGTCATCGTCTACTTGGGGCTGCTCGCCCCTTATCAAGGGACGGACTTGCTGTTGGAAGCCATGCGCCGTATCTTGGATCACCACCCCAACGTATCTCTTTTGCTCATGGGTTTCCCCGGGGTGGAGACCTATCGCGCACGGGCAACAGCGCTGGGGATGGAACAAGCGGTTATTCTGACGGGCCGGATTCCCTATGGAGATGCCCCCCGCTACCTTGCCCTGGGCGATGTTGCCGCCGGTCCCAAGCTCAGCCTTACCGAAGGGTCGGGCAAGTTGCTCAATTATATGGCAACGGGGCTACCCACCGTCGCCTTCGACACACCGGTGGCACGCGAGTACCTGGGGCAAGATGGCCTGTTAGCCGCGCGCGGAGATGTGGAGTCGCTGGCAGCCAAGCTCGTCGAAGCACTCTTCCCGTCGCCCGACCACGCCGTGCGCATCCGCTATATGGGCGAGCGGCTTCGGCGCCGCGCCATCCAATACTATAACTGGGACCAAGCCGGGCACATGATCCTCGCCGCCTACGCCACCCTGCGCCGGCCCGGCCAAACTCACACTGCGCCGAGTTCCCTACCGGCGCGGCGTTGACTTAGCACAGTTCTACCAATCATCACGTGGAAGGCCGGCCGCGTTGCGGTCGGGGAAAGGAACCAAGATGCGATGGGCAACACTTCCTCTCAGGAACTCTGTCGCCGACCGCATGACCAGGCGAGGGCTACGGCGCGGCGCACTGATTTTGGGCTTGCTGCTACTATGGGGGAGCGGGCTATGGCCCGGACCGGCGCGCCCGCTCTATGCCCAGGATGAAACGCAGATCGTCGTCGAGATCGCCGAGTTTGCGCCCGCGGCGGTCATCGTGAGCGCTGCAACTGGCCAAACGGTCGAACCCGCCGAGGTTACCGTCAGTCAGTTCACCGCCATCAAGGACGGCTTCGGCATTCACTACCCGGTAGTGGACGGGCCGCGCCATCTGGCAGTCCAGAGTCCAGGTCGCGTCTGGTTCACGTCCAGTTGGGGAGACGGCATCGGTCTGCTCACAAAAATCGCCGACCCCGACTCCGGCGGGGTGCGTTATTGGTTGGAATTCTACGGCTTTGACCAAGGCAGCGAGCCGTATGACATCGTTTTTCGCAACAACACGGTCTGGTTCACCTTATTGCGGGCCAACGCGCTGGGACGCATGAATGCCACCACGCGCGAGGTCACCTTCTACACCTTGCCCACGCCGGACAGCCGGCCCGCCGGGCTAGACCTCGCGCCCAACGGTGACGTTTGGATTGTGGCGGGCAACGGACGCTTGGTGCGCTTTGACCCGCTCACCGAGAGTTTTACCGAGATTCTCTATAGCGACGAAATGGCAGGCGCGCAGCGTGGCATCACCTTGCGCTATCAAAACGAGCGCAACATCTGGTTCACGCTGCCCGACGCCAATGCGGTCGGCAATTCCAACACGGTCACCGAGCGTTTTTTGCGCATTCCCACCGGCGAACCTTTGCCCACCGGTCTGGCGTTGGACCCGTCGGGCGGCGTGTGGGTCACCGTCTTTGGTGGCGGGCGCGTCGGGCGCTACACCCCCACCACGGTCAGTGTGTGGGTGTGGTACGGCACTCCCTCCCCCGCCAGCAAACCGGCCTCCTTGATTCTTTTTGACGTAGGCGACGAGCGCCAGCTCTGGTTGACGGAAAGCGCCACCGGCAAGGCAGGGCGCTTGCGCTTGGACGGCGGGACTTTGCGCGGGCGCATCGGGGTTCCCCTGGGACCGGCGCCGAGCCGTCCGTGGGGCATTGCCCGCGCCGGTGACGGCACACTGTGGATTGCCGATATGGGCCGCGACCGACTGATCGAGTTGAAAGCGCCCTACATTTTTGTCTCGCATTGGCCATTGCTGTTCCGGTGAGACCGGCGCAAACTGCGCTGGGAGCGAGCACCGGCGGCAGGATGCCCTCTCGCCAGAGAGCACTCGCTACACGCAACCAGGAAGCCCATAGGACGCGACGGCGGCTTCATCGTCCTGGAAGCTGTGAGGTTCCAGGACGGCAAATCAGCCGGATTGCGTACAACGGGTGAGGAGAGGACAGGATTGATTCATGTGTTATTATTATCTTCTTCTAAGGACGCAGCGCAGCCGTTGGGTAAGTCGCGCGCTCCAGGTGCTAGGAATGGTGGCGCTCCTCTTGACACCGATATCGCCGGTTGCGGCAGCGCCGATTGTCACCCCACTTGCCGCCCAAGAGGAGACGCCGTCTACGACAACGTCGCTGCTGCTCCCCAGCTTGATGCGCGTTGACCAGGTCACCGGGTCGGAAATTTCGGCGAAAGCACACTTACCGCTCGTCAACAACAACCAATGCCGCGGCCTTCGCCCTGCCACCATGCCCATCGGCACGCAGATCTACGGCAACTCCGGGGTTACTTCGCCCTATTTCACAGCCATCCACACCAGTTACTCCTCCTGGCTGCGGGTAATCGTCAACTGGAATCAGGTAGAGCCGGAGGAGCGCTCGCCGCGCAGCTATCGCTGGGGCACAGTAGACCAGGCCTTTGCTGCGGCGCGCGATTCCTGCATGAACATCCTCGCCATCGTCGAGCGCACCCCTCAGTGGGCCAGGCAATATCCCGGTCTCGAGATCATTCGCGAAGATAAACTGGATGCCTTTGCCGAGTTTATGGCAGCCCTGGCGACGCGCTATGGCGGTAACGGGACCAACGGGATGGTAGTCACCCATTTCGAGCTGTATAACGAGCCGGACCGGCGCTTCTCCTGGGGCGATGCGCGCACAGGGGAGACTCCCGGCCCCGTGCGTTATGCCGAGATGCTCAAGAAGGTCTATCCTGCGGTGAAAGCCGCCAACCCGGCGGCCCAGATCGTCTTGGGTGGGTTGGCCTATGACCTTTTCACCAGCCACGGCGGCGGCTTTGTCGAGTCCTTCTTGGACGATGTGTTGGCGGCGGGCGGCGGTCCCTATTTCGACTACATGAATTTCCACTGCTACCCCTTCCCCAATGTCTGTCGTACCCACGCCGCACGCCAATCGTCGGGGCTGATCGAAAAGAACGCCACCCTGAACGCGAAGCTCCAGGCGCATCAGCTCACCAAGCCGCTCATGATCACCGAAATCGGGTGGCACCGGGAAAGCGATGACGAATTTGCGCCCAGCAACGACGAATTGCAGGCGCGCAAGATGGTCCAGCTATTGACCCAGTCCCGCGCCCTGGACGCCAAGGTCATCATCTGGTGGATGCTCAACGACCCCCGCCCGCTCTATCCTCACGATTCGGGCCTGTACAGCAAAGCGCCGGAGGTGACCGCGCGCCCGGTGTTGCGCGTCTATCGCCATTTCATCAGCCGCGCCGGAGCCGCCGAGTATCTGGGTGTAACCAGTCCCCACGACTCTCCCACCGACTTGGAAGGGTATCGGTTCCGCAACCGGCAAACGGGCCAAATCTTTCACATCGCCTGGCTCAACCCGGTGGATGATTTCGGGACAACCACCAAACCGTTGCGTGTGCCCGGCGCGCGCGCAACGGTTCTCAACGTCAACGGCACGCAAATTGCCACCGTCCTCGACAGTGATGACGGTGATGCGGACGGTCACGTCACCATCCAGGTCGGCGGGAGTCCGCTCTTTATCTTGATCAACTAAATGGTTTGATCGCTAAGTAGCTGTCATTCTGAGGAGCACAGCGACGAAGAATCTCAACAGACTACCAGAGGGGGATGCTTCGCTGCGTGGGCGCAACGCCCGCCTCCGGCGAACAGCATGACTTTCTTTGCTATTTGGCGAGCGGACCATTAAACACGGTGGAACGAGGGTAGCAACGTGAAACAGCTCTGGTTACGCTGGGTGATAATAGGTCTGATTGGGTTGGTCGCTCTACTGCCGGCGCGGCCTGTCGCGGCCGATGACGTGTTTTTGCCGGTGCTCTCCGGCGGCTCGGTGCCGCTCTGCCGCTTGGGTGTCAACGGTGCGGTGCGCAACTATCCCATCCACCCCTTACGTATCGGATGGTATATGGATTACCAGGCAACGCGCTTCCCGCCCTCGACGCCTGGTGTCACCTATTTTCCCATGATCCGCCTGGAGCAGGTGGGCAGCGGCTATAACTACTCCATCTTCATCAGCCGCCAGACCACCACGCCCACGCAGCTGAACCAGGTGATCGCCGCGCACCCCGGCGCGTATTGGTTTATCGGCAACGAGCCGGACCGGGTGCAGTTGCAAGACGATCTGGAGCCGCACGTCTATGCGCGGGCCTATCGCGATCTCTATCATGCCATCAAGGACCGCGACCCCACAGCCAAAATCGTTGCCGGCTCCATTGTGCAACCCACCCCCATCCGCCTGCGCTATCTGGACAAGGTGCTGCAAAGCTATTACGAACTGACCGGACAGCGTATGCCGGTGGACGTGTGGGCGTTCCACAATTTCATCCTGAACGAAGCCAGTTGCAGCGTTTTCCCTGAATCCCAATGTTGGGGGGCGGAGGTGCCGCGCGGGGTCAACATTGCCGAAGGACTGCGTTTCACCGTCGAACAGAACATTGACGCGGACATCTTCAAGCAACAAGTCGTCGCGTTCCGCCAATGGATGGCGGACCGCGGCTATCGCAACACACCGGTCTTCCTCTCCGAGTTCGGCGTGCTGATGCCTGCGGGCCTCTTTTTTGAGGACCCCTATCGCCCGGAGACCGACTACTTCAGCGAGCCGCGCGTCAACGCCTTTATGAATGAGACCATCTCGTTCTTGCTCACCGCCCAGGACCCGGAGATCGGCTACCCCGGCGACAACAACCGCCTGGTCCAGCGCTTCTCGTGGTATAGTGTCGAAGACTCCGACACCCACAACGGCTATCTCTTCGACTATCGGCGACCGCCGATGAACGCGCGCACCGGCATGGGGACTAACTTCGCCAGGTTGGCCGCGTCCATCCCCCTGCAGACCGACTTCTACCCCACGCGCCTACAGTTGGTGGGGCCGGCACCGCTCACCAGTCAAGGCACCGTGACGCTCACCCTGGAAGCCGCCATCACCAATGCCGGCAATTCGGCGCTCAACCAACAGGCCGTAGTGCGCTTCTATGCGGGTGACCCGGACCAGGGCGGCACGCAAATCGGCACCGACAAGATCGTGCGCCTGCAAGGATGCGGCGAGAAGGCCGTGGTACGCATCGTCTGGCCCAACGTGGCACCGGGCGTGCATGACGTGACCGTCGTCGTCAGCAGCGACGAGACGGAGGTGAGCGTTGCCAACAACCGGCTCAGCACCCAAATCCGTTTTGCCACGCAGCAGATCTTTTTGCCCACGACCCGGGGCAGCCTGAACCTGCGTTAACCCGGCTGGAGAAAGCGACTGACTCGTGGCTCTTGCATCTGCCGCACAACCGAAGCCCCGCCGCCTCGCCGCCGTCTCCGCACGACTGCGTGAGCTGTGGCGCTACCGATGGCTGATTCGCAACCTGGTGGTGAGCGAGGTCAAGGCGCGCTATAAGAACAGTGTGCTGGGCTTTGTTTGGAGCTTGCTCAACCCGCTCGCCATGATGTTGGTCTTCACCGTGATTTTCGGGGTGCTGTGGCCCAACCAACCGATCGAGAAATTTCCCATCTTCCTGCTCTGCGGCCTGCTGCCCTGGAATTTCTTTTCGGCGAGCGTCACCAGCAGCATGACCAGCATCGTCGCCCACGGCAACCTGGTCAAGAAAGTCTATTTCCCGCGCGAGGTCCTGCCCATTGCCGCGGTATTGGCCCAGCTGGTGAATTTTCTCTTGGCGTTTTTGGTGCTCTTTGTCGCGCTGGTGGTCTTTGGCAGCAACTTCAGCCCGTGGCTCTGGCTGTTGCCTGTGATCATTCTGATCCAGACTGCGTTCACCGTGGGCATGGGGCTGTTTCTCAGCACGCTGCATGTCTTCTATCGGGATACGCAAATGGTGATGGAAGTCGTCATGCTGGCTTGGTTCTTCCTCACCCCCATCTTTTATACGGTCAGCCAGTTGCCCGCCTCCTACCCCTTGTGGGGCATCACCCTGGACGTGCACCGGCTCTTCTACATCCTGAACCCCATGGCATCACTGATCAACGTCTATCGCGACTTGCTCTACAATGGCTATCGCACCGACCCCGACTTTTTCATCCGTACTGCGCTGACTGCGCTGGTGGTGTTGGGTTTCGGCTATTGGTTCTTTGCGCGCTACGCCGACCGCTTCGGCGAGGAAGTCTGATGGAGGACTCCCCGTGACGGTCCTGCGTACTCCGACAGCGCAACCGGGTGAGGCGCTGATCGAGTTGCATCATGTGGCGCGGCGCTTTACCAAACGCACCGACCGCAGCCGCTCGTTGCAAGAGTTGTTCATCCGCTTCTTTCGCAAGCGCGCGGTGGACCCGGACGAGTTTTGGCCCCTGCGCGATGTCTCGCTCATCGTGCGCCCCGGCGATTGTGTGGGCGTCATCGGCCCCAACGGGTCGGGCAAGAGCACCCTGCTCAAACTGATCACCGGTATCCTGCCTCCCACCCGTGGCGACATCATTGTGCGTGGGCGCGTCTCGTCGTTGCTGGAGTTGGGCGCCGGTTTTCACCCTGACCTCACCGGGCGCGAAAACATCTACCTCAACGGCTCCATCTACGGCTTGGACCGCGCAGCCATGGACCGCCGCCTGGACGAAATCATCGCCTATGCCGGGTTGGGCGACTTTATTGACACCCCGGTCAAGCACTATTCGTCGGGCATGTTTGTGCGGCTGGGCTTTGCCGTCGCCATCCATACCGACCCCGACTTGCTCTTGGTGGATGAAGTACTGGCTGTGGGCGACGCGGCCTTCCAGCATCGCTGCATGGAGAGCATCTACCGCCTGCGCCGCGAAGGCAAGACCTTGCTGCTGGTCTCCCACGATCTGCGTACCGTGGAATCGCTCTGCTCGCGCGCGGTGTGGATTCAGGACGGGTTGATTGCTGCCGAGGGCGCACCAGGCGACGTGATTATGGCCTACAATCGCTACGTCGCGGCCCAAGAGGAAGCCGAGGCGGCGCAGCGTCGCCCGCCGGTGGAGTCCACACGCGTGGGGGTCGGCGCGCGCCACGGCTCGCGCAGCATCGAGATCACTCACGTGGAGCTATGCGACGCCAACGGCACCCCCAGCAGCAGTTTCGTCACCGGTGAGACGCTGATCGTGCGCCTCTATTACCGCCGGCACCGCCCGGTGGAACCGCCGGTCTTCGGCATGGCGATCCATCACGAAAACGGCTTCCATCTCTTTGGCCCCAACACGCTTTTCGCCGGGGTTGATACCGAGTTGGACGCAGACGAAGGCTCAATTGATTATGTCATTCCGCGGTTGACCTTGTTGGAAGGGCAATATGCGGTCTCCGTGGCGGTGCATAACCGTGCCGACACCGAAACCTACGATTACCACGACCGTGCCTACCCGCTACGCGTGGTCTATAGTCCGGCGCGGGCGGGCTACGGGATGGTAGACTTGCAGGGAAGCTGGCAGCCGCCGGTTCCGGCAGGCCGCGCAGCCGTCCGCCAAGCCGGCAAAGGTCCCGCCGCCAAGCTGCCCTCAGAAAGCCGAGCGCATGAGTCGTCGCCCCACCCTGCTCATCATCAGCCATGACGTCGTCGGGACACGCATGGCTGGGCCGGGCATCCGCTACACCCACCTGGCGCGCGTCCTCGCCAAGCATGTCGCGGTGGTGCTGGCTGCGCCTAACGTCGTGGCGCGCGAAGCCGTGCCGCCGGGGGTCAAAGTCATCTCCTATACCCCCGGCGTGTGGGGAGATTTGGCCCCGCATGTGGCGGAGGCCGATGTCTGCCTATTCCAGGGAGATGTGGCGGGCA
>CAKZVN010000254.1 GCA_937922105.1 uncultured Litorilinea sp. | reverse complement strand
TGCGCGTCTGCATCACCCGGTCGCCGGTGCGATAGATGCGCCCGGCGATCAGTTGTTCGCGTTTGTGCGGCGCGGGCGGGTTGAGCGCGCTTTGCAATGCCGCGTTGAGCGCAGCGACGCCCGCTGCGCCGCGATGCATGGGGCTAAGCACTTGGATGTCGGCGCTGGGGATGGCGAAGCGCCGCGGGATGCGCGTCTGCACCAACTCGACGCACAACTCGGCGGCGCGCTGGGGGTCCTCAGTCTTGAATAGAAAAAAGTCGCCGTCGGCACGGTTGGTGATGTCGGGGAAGTCGCCGCGGTTGATGCGATGGGCGTTGGTGATGATGCTGCTGGTGGCGGCTTGGCGAAAGATGGTTTGTAGGCGGATCACCTTGCCACGCTTTCCCAAACGGTGGTCGGTGCGTGCCAGTTCTTCCAGCGCAGCAATGAGGTCCTGGAGCACATTGCCCGCGCCCACGCTGGGCAACTGGTCCACATCGCCCACCAAGAGCAAATGCATCCCCGGCGGCACAGCCTTGAGCAGGTGGTTGGTCAAGACCAGGTCGAGCATGGAGGCTTCGTCCACGATCAGCAGGTCGCCGATCAGGGGCGATTCGTCGTTGCGCTGGAAGGACATACCCTGGCTGGGTTGGAACTCCAGCAGGCGATGGAGGGTCTTGGCTTCTTGACCGGTGGTCTCCGCCAGTCGTTTGGCGGCGCGACCGGTGGGCGCGGCGAGCAAGACACGCCGTTCCGCTGCCCGACACAGCTGCAAGATGGTGCGCACCGTGGTGGTTTTGCCTGTGCCGGGACCGCCGGTGAGGATGGTCAAGCGGTGGGTGAGTGCAGCCTGCACAGCCGCGCGCTGGTGGGGTGCCAGGGTGATCCCCTCGGCCCGCTCCACCGCGTTCAGATAACGGTCCCAGTCCAGGTTGCGCCCGGCAAAGAGGCTGAGCCGGCTTTCGCCTTCTGCCAACAGGCGCACCACGCGCCCGGCAACGCCGACCTCGCTGTAGAAAAAGGGTGTGGCGTAGACCGTCTCGTCGCTTGTCGGGAGCCGCCGGGCCTGTGCCACGGTGGATGCCGCGTAGAGTTGGCCCCCCTCGGCGACCAGATGGGGGCTGGGGTCCACGGGGAGCGGCTGTGCTGCGCCACCAGGCGCGGGCGTCACCTTGACCGCGTCGTCTTGCCAAAGTTGTACCACGCCCAACGCCGCCTGCGCCGGTTCGACCTCCAGCAACTCCGCCGCGCGACGGAGCAACTCCGACGCGGGCAAATAGACGTGACCTTCCTCCGCGGCCTGTTCCAGGGCGTAAGCGACGCCTGCGGCGATGCGCTCGGCTGCGGTGGGCGAGATGCCCGCCGCGCGTGCGATCTTGTCCGCGGTGAGAAAACCGATGCCATAGATATCGCGCGCCAGGCGATAGGGGTCGCTTTGGACGATGCCGATCGCTGCGTCACCGTAGACTTTGTAAATCTTGGTGGCGAGGGAGGTGCTGACGCCGTGGCTTTGCAGGAAGATCATGACTTCTTTGATGGCTTGCTGTTCTTGCCACGCCTGCACAATCAGCCGGCGGCGCTTCTCTCCGATGCCGGGAATCTCGGTGAGCCGTTCCGGCGCGGTTTCGATGACGTGGAGCGTATCCACGCCGAAGCCCGCGACGATGCGTTGCGCCATCACCGGACCGATGCCCTTGATCAATCCGCTGCCCAGATATTTTTCAATGCCGGTGACCGTGGCAGGCAGGACGCTGCGCAGTTGTTCTACCTGAAACTGGCGTCCGTATTCGGGATGCACCGTCCAGCGCCCGGTCACCTCGACCGATTCACCTACGTTGACACCGGTCATGGTTCCTGTGAGGGTCACCTCGCGGGGGGCGCCGAAGCCTGCGTGCGCTCCATACTCCGGGACGAGCTTGGCGACGGTATAGCCGGTCTCTTCGTTGTGAAAGGTCAGGCGCTCGATGACGCCGCGCAGGGTCTCCATAAAAGCAAGCGTAGCAGAAAGGCGGGTGAGAGGGCAAGGCGCGTGGCGCTGTGCAGGGGGTGCGAGCGTGGTGCGCGTCAGAAAAAGCTGCATCGGGTTGCGCCGGCGGCTGTTGGGGCTGCGAAGGAGCTTGCGCGACCTTCGTGTCAAAATTGGACAAATCGTCAAGTTTATGGTACGCTAAATCGAACTATTGTGCTAGGTCATGCGCGTGGCACAGCGGTGATCTGGCAATAGACCTCGCAGTGGGTCGCACTGTGTTTTGCCGGGGTTCAGACAGCCCGGAGTGCTGCACATTAGGAGAAGAGCATGAGTATTAGTAAGGCGCAGAAGTCCCAGTTGATCTCCGAGTATCGGCTGAACGAGAACGATACCGGGTCGCCTGAAGTCCAAGTCGCCCTGTTGACCACGCGCATTGACGCCTTGATCGAGCACCTGAACACGCACAAGCACGACGAGAGTTCGCGGCGCGGGTTGCTCAAGTTGGTCGGTCAACGCCGGCGCCATCTCGCCTATTTGAAAAAGAGCGACTCCCAGCGCTATCAGCAGTTGATCCAGCGCCTGGGGTTGCGCAAGTAACCGAGCAAACGACGAAGGGGCGCAGTGTCGAGCATCCATCGGCCTCGCCCCTTTTTCTTGTGCTCACGAACTGGTCTCCTCCATCGGTCGGGGGAGAGAGTTGGAGGATAGACCGCCGGCGCGCCGGGCGCGCTGCGGTCGTGGAAACGTTTGCTACGCAGGAAAGACACAGCGCGTCGGGCGACCACGCGTATCCGGCTCACCCGAGGTCCGGCATTGGAGAGTGCGGCGAAGTTTGCGCCGCCCACCCGGTTTGATTGGAAGACTTTCGCCGCACTCTCCAGTTCCGCACCTCGCTGGTTCTGCCTCCGCTTTGGGTTGCCCTCCTGTCTGTGACAACCTGCGTTTGTT
>CAKZVN010000253.1 GCA_937922105.1 uncultured Litorilinea sp. | reverse complement strand
ACGCATGAAAGCGGCGGCAAGGAAGGTGTCTCAGCGAAAACCCGCTCCAGCCGCGCCAACGCCTCGCCAATCGGTGGGTAACTGGTGTCCGTGTGTAACACATGAACACCGACCGGCGACGCGTGCATACGCAACAGCAGCTGGGTCGCCAGCGAGACGACCTGCGGTTCTGCGCCCAACGTTGCAATGAGAACGGATGTCATGGACAGGGGATTCGATGATTGATAGGATGGTTAAGTGGCTATCGGCCTATGCGGTTGCCTGCACACAGCGGTGCGCCGGACGAAGGCGCGTTGTCTGAATGGAGAGAGTGCACTGTACAATGAGCCACATCTGCGCCCACATTGTACCAAAAAGTGTGTTTTCGTGCGACCCTCAATTCAGGGGCCCACCCGCCTCGGCGAGCCGCCCCACACGAACATAGCACAGCGTCTCCTGCGCTGGATTTGCGAAAAGCGCCCAACCCAGGTAGAATCGAAATACTTATGGAGGTGCTGCCGCAACCGGCGCATCATCTCGGCAGGCTCCTCATCACATAGCTTGTCTGTTGGGGGATAGTTTAATCGGCAGAACGTCTGACTCTGGATCAGATGGTTGGGGTTCGAATCCCTGTCCCCCAGTCTCGTGAAGTGCTCACCGCCGCTGGTGGGCACTTTTGTTTTCCGTCCTCCGGCAAGATACGCACCGTGCACCGTTCCACGATTCCAGGAGCCACCGCCTAATAGCCCAGTTTTTTGTCCACCACGTTGTGCAGCATCTCACCGCGGCGGAAGCGGTCCAGGTTGTCCAGGAAGATGGTCGTGATGCGGTCGGCATTGAAGGGGCTGCTGCCGCTGGTGTGCTGGCTCAAAATCACGTTGGGCATGTCCCACAGGGGTGAATCGTCGGGCAGCGGCTCCGGGTCGGTCACGTCGAGACCGGCGCCTGCAATGCGCCCATTCACCAACGCGTCCAGCAGCGCGTTCTTCTCGATGGACTGGCCCCGCCCCACATTATAGATGTATGCGGTCGGCTTCATCACCGCCAACTCGGCTGCGCCGATGAGGTGCGTAGTCTCCTGGGTCAAGGGCAAGCAGAGCGCGACGTGGTCTGCCGGGCGCAGCGCGTCGTGCAGCCGGTCGGGCGTCACTTGCGCGTCAATGCCGTGGAACGGCTCATGGCTGCGCCGCACGCCGATGACGTGCATCCCCAGCGCTTTGGCCTTGTGTGCCAGGCTCCCGCCGATGTCGCCCAGCCCGATCACACAGAGCGTCTGCCCTTCCAGCTCGAACTTATCGCGAATCACCTGGTCGCGGAGCCGCCCGCGTGCAGACTGTGTGCGCAACAGCGTGTGTTGCCCTGTGGCAAACGCCAACATCTGCGCCAAAATCAGCTCCGCCATGGGCGTCCCATGCGCGCCGCGCGCATTGGTCAAGATCACATCGCGGCGGTCAATTCCCATCGCCAAGATATGGTTAACGCCCGCAGTCCCGGCTTGGACCCACTTGAGCCGCGTCGCCGCCTGCACAGCCTCCGGGATGAATTTCTTGGAAAAGATGATGTCCGCGACCGGCGCAATCGCGTGATACTCCTCATCGGTCAAGCACAGATGAAACGCCACATCCGGGTGCGCCGCAGCCATGCGCGCCATGTTCGCTTCGCCCACGTTCTCGCCTACCAACACGGTCAATGCGGTCATGCGTTGGTCTCCTTTCACAGCTGCACGGCGCGCGGGGTTCGCTCACCCGCCTCGATCCGCACAGGCAGGATGTTTTCCGGCGGCGGCAACGGGCAGGTAGCATAGGGCGTGAACGCGCAGGGCGGGTTATAGGCCTTGTTGAAATCCAGCACAACGGTATCATCGGCAAGCAGTTCCGCGCCCAGGAAGCGCGCCTGGGCGTAAGTCTCCTGCCCCGCGGTGGCGTCGCGCAGGACAAAGCCCAACTGACCTGCGCCGCCCTCCCGCGCCAACAGCCGCAGCGAACGGTCGTGCAACGTAAACTCCACCCACCCCACGCTGGGATAGGTCATGGGCGTGTTCACCACTGTGCGAATGGGAACCTCGAGCATGGACGCGTGGCGCACCAGCCGCCCCACCACCCGGTATTCCGGCTTCACCGGGAACCAGTCACAGCCGGGAAACGCGGCAATCGCCGGGTTTTGACTGTCGCGCACGCGCACGGCAAAGTGCCCGCCTACGTGGTGGATGAAAAAGGTCACCGACCCCACCGTTACCAACGTCGGCGCGCCGCCGCGGTTATCGGTCAGAGCCAGCGTACCGGCACGTGCACCGTCTGCAAAGACCGGCGTCTCGGTGGTGACATGAAGTGTCGCCTGCCCGTTGCGAAACGCCAATGTCCCCAGGTGCGCCGGCGCGCTCGGCGGCAGCTGCACGTCACATTCCGCCGCGCTGCCCACCGTCACCGTTCCCTCGGTCAAGAAAAAGAGACCGGTCAACGCCAGCCAGCTGTCCGGCGCGCGCAAAGCCTCCTCGCGCGCCTGCCGCCACGCCTCGATCTCCGCAATGTAAGCAACATCCACTTGCCCAATCATGCCGCTGCCTGCTCCTGTTGTCCTGCAGGTGATCAAGGG
>CAKZVN010000252.1 GCA_937922105.1 uncultured Litorilinea sp. | reverse complement strand
AGGAGGAGTGGTTCCCGCTGGCGTCGGATATTTATCAGGAGACGATTCCCTCGTCGGGCGATGCGTATCCGTATCCCATCAAGGCCTTGATCCTATACATGGGCGCACCGACCTATGCGTTGCCGTCAGGCGATACGACGGTGCAGTTCCTGTCGGATCCGGCGAAGATTCCGCTGTTCATCTGCAATGACATCACGGTGGGTGAGACGTCGGTCTTTGCGGATTATATCTTCCCGGACCTTTCCTACCTGGAGCGCTGGGAGTTTCATGGCACGCATCCGTCGGTAACGCCGAAGGTGCAACCGGTGCGTAACCCGGTGGCAGGGCCGCTGGTCGAGACGGTCCGGGTGTTTGGGGCTGAGGTTCCCATCTGCCTGGAGAGTATGTTGATGGGCTTTGCCGAGCAACTTGGCCTGCCCGGCTTCGGCCCGGATGGATTTGGTGAGGGGCAACCCTTCACCCACCCTGATGACTTCTATCTCAAGATGGTGGCGAATGTGGCGGCAGAAGGGACACCGGTTCCCGATGCCGACGATGACGAGGTGGCGTTGTTCCTGGAAGCCCGGCGCCATCTGCATTCTAGCGTCTTTGATGCAGCGCGCTGGGAAGCGGCAGCAGGCAGTGACTGGTGGCGCAAGGTGATCTATGTGCTCAATCGGGGTGGACGCTTCCAGGGCTATGCCGATGCCTACAAAGGCGAGAAGCTCGCCAACCCCTATGGGAAACAGATTAACCTCTATCACGAGAAGACTGCGCTCAGCCGCAACAGCATGACCGGCGAGTTCTTCCCCGGCATTCCCAAGTATTTGCCGATTGCCGACAGTCTGGGCCGCCCGCTCGAGGACCGGGCGGCAGGGTACCCTTTGCAACTCACAACCTTCCGCCAGAGCACACAGACCAAGTCGCGCACCAATGGCTGTTATTGGTTGTTGGCGGTGGCGCCGGAGAACGCAGTCTTGATCAACCGCCAAACGGCCCAGGAGTTAGGGTTCCAAGAAGGAGAGATGGTGCGTCTCAGCAGCGCTTCCAACCCGAACGGCGAATGGGACCTGGGCGCGCTGGGAAAGAAACCGGTGATGGGCAAACTGAAGGTCATTGAGGGCATCCGACCGGGGGTGGTTTCGTTCTCGTTGGGGTTCGGTCACTGGGCCAACGGCGCGAGCGATCTGATCATTGACGGGGTAACCATTCCCAGAGATGAGCGCCGGGCGCGGGGTATCCATGCCAATGCGGTCATGCGTGTGGACCCGCATTTGGGGAATACTTGTTTGTCGGACTTGGCCGGAGGTAGTGCGGTTTTTTACGACACCTGGGTTAAGCTGGAACGCGCATAGGAGCGAGCGCTCCAAGTCGGGGCGGATCATATCATTAGTACGACAACCGGGGCATGGGACGAGAGGGGTTCCTCACGTTCCATGCTCCGGTTGTTCTTTGGGCGATCCGGCTGCGGTAACCCCACATCTTCGGTTTGTCGGTGTCGTGGGACATCACCGACCACGATGCGCTACGCGACGGGTGCGCGCCCGCGGGCGAGTTCCGGTTGGCGCATTTGCATGAGCGACACGCCGACCCCGTAGGTGATAAAGTCACCCTGGGGGGTCACCTCGATGAGGACTTGGTTGGCAAGGGCGGGATTGTCCACATTCGACTGACGGAAGACGGCATTGAGCAATTCCGCCGGCGCAGTGGGGGCAGGGATCAACCGGGCAGTGCCGGCGAAGGTGATGGTCGCCGCGGGAATCTTGATCCAGGGCAGTAAGGGAATATGTTTGGCGATGGGCACGGTCATTGAGACATGGGGATTGGCTGCGATGTGGCGCGCCTTCCAGGTGTCGGCGCCGGTACCGATGTAGAGTTTGCGGTCGCGGACAATGTAGACGATGCCGGCGGTGCGCGCGTGACCTTTGGGCGTGACCATCCCGACGACGGCAAAGAGTTCTTTTTCCAGTTCGGCCCAAACTTGACTGCTGGTGAGGGTGAGCGACATACAGCGACTCCTTATGGACGGGTGGCACGGGTAGCGGGCGAGAACCGCGTCGCTCAGAAGGAGGGGGCAGGAACCCGGTCCACAGCGGCGCGCCAATCTTGCTCTTGTCATGATCTAGCTTACCACAGCCCGCGCAAACGTGCACACAGGCGCGGCAGTATACGCCCCGGTTTCGGTCAACGTGCGGGCGTGGGGTAGACTAGACAAGACAAGGAGAGCGGTGCGCCTGCCGGTTTGGCGCACAAGGGCGTGATGAAACAACGAGGCGGGGAATGACCCTTACCTATACACACGAAGACTATTTGTCGCCGTTGACCTGGCGTTACGGTTCCGATGAGATGCGCCGGCTGTGGAGCGAGGCGGAGAAGCGCCGGCTGTTGCGCCGTTTCTGGGTGGCGTTGGCGTCGGCACAGGCGGATGCAGGGTTGGTGAGCGCCGAGCAAGTGGCAGACTTGGAGGCGCACCAGGACGACATTGATATTGCCCGCGCTACCGCCATCGAGGCTGAGATCCGCCATGATCTGATGGCGGAGATTCGCACCTATGCCGAGCAATGTCCGGTGGGCGGCGGGATCATCCACTTGGGCGCGACCTCCATGGACGCGCTGGACAATGTGGATGCGTTGCGTTTGCAGCGCGGGCTGGACCTGTTGCTGGCGAAGCTGCGCCGGTTGCTGGAGGCGTTGGCGACGCGCATGGAGGCGGAAGCCGCGACTACGGTCATGGCTTTCACCCACATTCAGCCTGCCGAGCCGACTACGGTAGGCTATCGGCTGGCCCAATATGCCCAGGACTTTTTGGCCGACTGGGAGGAGTTGACCCGATTGCGACAGGCGGTGCGTGGCAAGGGGTTAAAAGGCGCAGTCGGCACGGGGGCGTCCTACACCGAACTGCTGGAGGGAACGGGTTGGAGCGCGCGGCGGCTGGAGGAAGCCGTGATGAGCCGGTTGGGGCTGGCGGCTTTCGAGGTCGCCACGCAGACCTACCCGCGCAAGCAGGATTTGAGCGTGATGCACGCGTTGGCTGGGCTGGCGGCGGGGTTGCACAAGTTTGCCTTCGATCTGCGTCTATTGCAAAGCCCGCCCATCGGCGAGTGGAGCGAGCCGTTCGGCGAAAAGCAAGTCGGCTCCAGCGCCATGCCTTTCAAGCGCAATCCCATCGTGGCGGAAAATGTGGATAGCCTCACGCGCTTGGTGGCAGCGCTGCCACGCGTGGCGTGGGAGAACGCCGCGCTGAGTTTGCTGGAACGCACGCTGGATGATTCGGCGAACCGGCGACTCTTTCTGCCCGAGGCCTTCCTGCTGGTGGACGAGGCGCTGCTACGGACGACACGTTTGGTGGAGGGGTTGCGGATTTGGCCTGCGGCGGTGGCGCGCAATTTGGCGGCTTACGGGGTCTTCGCTGCGACCGAGCGCGTATTGATGACTGCGGTGAAGCGCGGGGGTGACCGCCAGGTGTTGCATGAGGTGATTCGCGAACATTCCATGACCGCCTGGGCTGCGCTCCAGGCGGGCGAAGCCAATCCGTTGCGCGACCTGTTGGCGGCGGATTCCCGGCTGGCGGGATTGGTCACGGCGGAGGAACTGAATGCACTGCTGGACGCGTCGGAACATGTAGGCGACGCGCCGGAGCGCACGCGACGGCTGGCGACCCATATCCGCGCCATGCTCTCCGAGGAGCGACCATGAGGTTGCCCGCGGACTTTGCCGCGCTGGAGGGGTTGGAAAGCGCCGCCTACCAGTGGATCGCAACTGCCGACGAGGATTTCGTTGCGGAGGCATTGTCCGAGCTGGTGAGCATTGACCGCGGCGGGCAGACGCGTCACTTGGCGGCGGGAGTCATCCTGATTGACGGAACGCGCAGTTTTGCCGAGATTGCCGAGGAGTGGGCGGCGGCTCCGCCCATCTTCGTGCGCCATATCTGCCCGGTGCAGGCGGCTGTGCGCTTGCCCGCGGTGGCGGACTTGGCGCTCTTGGAGACGACCGTTGCGACGGAAATTGCGCCCTATTTGGCGGCGGGTGCGCCTTTCTCGGTGCAGACGCGCGTCTTCGGCGCACCGGAGATCAAGCCGTTCGACATCAACCAACGTTTGTCCGTGCGCATTGGCGAAATGACCGGCCTGGTGCTGGATGTGCGCGCGCCGGAGCAGGTGA
>CAKZVN010000251.1 GCA_937922105.1 uncultured Litorilinea sp. | reverse complement strand
GACTGAGCAGTCATATGACTGCTCAGTCATAGTCTACTCCCGTTTGGCGTGCGTGTCAAGCAAGTCAGGATGGATTGAAGCGTTTTTGTGGGCGTTTTCGCCGATTGACAAAGTAAGCGATCTTCCATAGAATGACAGATGTAGGCCTTCCCTACGACCGGTTTGTCCACGCAAGTTGCGAACCGGCAGTTCCCCAATGCAGTTGACCAGGTATGCTCCAGCCGTCGTTTCCGCTTGCCTGAGCTGTAGTGTCTTTTGCTCCCCAGGGGTTGCGCACGGTGGTCGTATCCGGCAGCTTTGTCGCCCTGTGTGCTTTCCCTTGCTCGTTTTTCGTTTCCTTTGTTGAAGGAGGATCTCCACTATGATCGGCGGATTTGCCAATCGAGTCGCCTGGATCGATCTTACCACCGGCGCCATTGAGTATCGCGGGATTGACGAGGACGATGCCCGCAAGTACATCGGCGCGCGCGGGTTGGGCGTCAAGTATGTGTTCGACAACGGCCCACAGGTAGAGCCGTTCTCGCCCGACAACCTGCTCTGCATCATGAACGGCCCGCTCACCGGCACCAATGTGAACATGAGCGGGCGCCTGGCGGTGGTCACCAAGTCACCGCTGAGCGGCACAGTCGCCGATTCGCACATGGGCGGCTGGACCGCAGCCAAGCTCAAGTGGGCGGGTTTCGACGGCTTGGTCTTTAAGGGTAAGGCAGCGAAGCCGGTCTATGCCTATGTGGAAAACAACACCGTCACCCTGCACGACGCCAGCGACTTGTGGGGCAAGGGCATTCACGAAACGCTGCGCATCCTGCGCGAGCGCCACGGTGAGGAGTGCGACGGCATGGCGATCGGCCAAGCGGGTGAAAACTTGGTGCGGCTAGCCTGCTGGGTCAACGTGGATGATCGCGCCGCGGGCCGCAACGGGACCGGCGCCGTAGCCGGCAGCAAGCATCTCAAGGCGATCATCATCAAGGGCGACAAGAAGAATCGCCCTGAACCGGCCCGCCGGGATGCCGACCGCGAGGCGCGCAAGCGCGCGCTGGCAGCCATCATGGCTGAGGAGAACATCACTTCCCCGCGCAAGGGCGGCTTGAGCGTTTACGGCACCAATGTCTTGATGAACATCACCGAGAGCATCGGCGCGCTGCCCTCGTACAACTCCAAGCAGACCGCATTCGGCAAAGAGAATGCCGAGAAGATCTCCGGCGAATATGTCAACGAGCACATCCTGATTGACAACCCCACCTGTCACGCCTGCCCGGTAGCGTGTAAGAAAGAGGTGGAGGTGAAGGAAGGCCCCTTCAAGGTCAAGATGGAGAGCGTGGAATACGAGCCGGCTTGGTCATTGGGCGCCAACTGCGGCAACAACAACATCGAATCGATTGCCTACATGATCAACCAGTGCAACGACTACGGCATGGACCCCATCGAGTTGGGCAATGTGCTTGCCGTCTACATGGAGGCTTCCGAGCGCAACTACACCAACGGCGACGGCAAGCTCGGCTGGGGCGATGCATTGGCGATGACCGAAGTGATCACCAAGATCGCGCTGCGCCAGGGCGTGGGCGATAAGCTGGCGGAAGGCGCGGCCCGCGCCGCGGCGGCGTTCGGCAACCCGGAGATCGCCATGACCGTCAAGGGTCAAGCCATCCCTGCCTACGACCCGCGTGGTCTCAAGGGGATGGGCATCGCCTATGCGACCAGCAACCGCGGCGCCTGCCATCTGCGCGCCTACACCCCCGCCGCCGAGCTGGGCGTCATGCCCTTCGGCTCGCTCAAGGTGGACCCGCTGGAGTGGAAGGGCAAGGGCGAACTGACCAAGGTCTTCCAGGATGTCCACGCCGTTTCCGACTCGTTGGACCTGTGTAAGTTCTCGGCTTTTGCCGAGGGTATGCAGGAATACACCGACCAGTTCAACGCGGTCACCGGGTTGGACTACACGGTGGAGGAGCTACTCAAGTGTGGTGAGCGCATCTACAACTTGGAGCGTTATTACAACAACTTGGCGGGCTTCGGCGAAGGCTCCGACTATCTGCCCAAGCGTTTTACTCATGAACCCAGCACCATGCCCGGCTCCCAGGGTCACGTCTGCGAGTTGGACCTGATGCTGGAGGAATACTACCGCGCGCGCGGGTGGGTCAACGGTGTGGTGCCGCCGGAGAAATTGCGCGAGTTGGACATCCTGCCCGCCGTCACCGCCTAGAGGACGATAGCCGTCCTACCGGCGATTAAGTCCTGCGCTTCCTCCCGATACGTTTCGGGAGGAAGCGTTTTGTTTGACGAGACGGTCATACTGTGCCGGCTTCGAGAATCTATGCGGTGTTTAGGGCGGGGGGACGATCTCGACTGTGCCGACGGCGATCCAGCCTGCGGCGACAGGCGCGCCCGCGGCATCGGTGACGGGCACGCGCGCCGCCGGGTCCTCGCGCGCGTAGAAGCCTGTGTACAGTGTGTAGACGCCGGGCGCGGTTCTCTCCGCCACCCGCAACGTTGCCGTGTCCACAATGCTCTCGCGCGGCTGCCAAGTGTCGGTGGGATTGCCACCTTGTCGCGGCTCGGCATCCTGCTGGGCTACAACGCCCTGGTCCGGGTGGTAGAGTTGGAGAAAGCGCACGTAGCGCCGTGTCCCCATGCCACGGCTGCGGAAATAGAGCGTCACCTGGATGGTTTCGCCTGCGCGCAGGGTTGCCGGGTCGGGGGCCAAGTCCACGCCCACCAGCTCGGCAAAATCGCCGAAGCGCGCGGCGAGGATACGCGCGGGGTGCGGGGGCGTGGTGTTCACGACTTTGATCGGCGGCAGGCGATGGCGTCCGGCTTCAGTCGCACGACCATCAATCACCGCCGGCAAGCGACGCAGTGTCGCGAAGTCGTATAGCCCGACATCTGCCCAGTAGAGCGCGCTGGGCGCCTCCCGCGGGAGGCGCAGCCGATAAACGTCGGGGTGCAGCCGCGTTTGGCTCCAGAGACGCGGCGGCTGGAAGATCGGCCCCGGCAACTGGTCGGTTTGCGCCAGCGGGGTGCCTAAAATGTCGGTCAGATGGACAAAGCCGTGATAGTTGTTCGCCACCAAGCCGGTTGCCTGCCAGTAGAGTGCGTAGGTTAGGTGGTCGCCAGGGCGCACGACGGGCGGCGCTGCGTCGGTGAGCGTCTGCGCGCGGCGATTGACCTGGAACGCATAGCCTGCCAGGCGGGTCGTCGCGCCGAAGCGAGCATCCGCCGGATGGGCAGGCGCTGCTTGCGGCGGCGCACTCCGAGGTAGGTGGACCGCGCCGATCTCCACCGGGGCTAGGTGTGTCTCCCCGTGGCGCACGCCCAGCGCCAGCCGGTAATCGCCGGGCGGCAGACCGGGCGGCAGCATCAACCGGTAGGCGTCGTCTACTACCGTGTTCGGGGGCCAACGGTCGGCGGGCAGCGCGTTGAAGATGGGCAAGGATAGATGCTCCACCACGGCGTGCCCGTCCGCGTCCAGCAATTGCCAGTGGGCGATGAAATCTACTGGGGGCGTCGTGTGGACCAGCCAGTAGGGGTAGACTGTCAACGTAGCGGCATCCGGTTGTGCGACGTGATAGCCGAGCAACGCCAGCGGCGCATAGACCGGGGCTTGCCGGGGCGCAGTCAGCGGGACAGGGGACGGCGGACCGCCGCGACCAAGCCAGGCAAGCATCAGTGCCACCAGGATTGCGCCCAGCCAACCCCACTGACGCAGGCGGAGCACTACGCCGCCTGCGATCAACAGCGTCAGCATAGTCACAGCGACCCCGATCTGCTGGGCGCGCGTCCCGATCCACTCGACGCGCAGGCTGTGACGACCGGGCGGTATATCTAGGGTGAGTAAGCCCAGGTTGGTGGTGGGGTAGGGCGCGACCTCGGCTCCGTCCAGCAAGATGCGTCTGCCTGGGTAATAGAAGTCGTTGACGCGTAGTTGAGTTGGGGCAGCGGCTTCCACGGTCGCCTCCAGCCCATATGGCCCGGCGCGGTGGAGCGCGACCGTTAGTGGGCTGGACGGAGTGCCGGGGTCGTGCAAGAGCAGCGAATCATCGGCCCAGCGCGGTCGAAACTCCTGGAGGGAGCTATTGCCCTCCCCACCGGTCAACGCGCCTTCGTCCAACTCGATTTGGGTGAAGACCGCCAGGCTTGTATCCACCCCGGCGGGGGCGAAGAAGCCCATCCACGCCAAGCGCGGCTGTTGGGCATAGATGAGCAGCCCCACCAGCAGCGCGGCAAAGACGGCCCGGTCTGCGCGATGGGGCCAAGCCAATACCAGATAGCCTGCGCCCAGGGCGAGACAGAGCGACAAGATCGAAAGCAAGCGCCACCCGAACTGCGCCACTGTCAGCACATCCACGGCTTGCCAGATGGGCAAGGCCCAGCGCCCCATGAACGCTGCCGTCGCCAGGCTGAGCAGCGCAAAGAACACCTGCTCACGGTTGCGCGGTCGCGCCAGGACAAATCCGGCAACCGCCAAGAGCAATTGCACAAGACCCACCTTGATGGGGCGCGCAAAGGTGTGGGTATAGGTCCAGCCGGTGTCCAAGAAGTTGGACCACTCCCACATGCTGCGTGGCAGCCAGACATTCTTGGCGATCTTGTAGGCGGTGTAGGCGAGTGTACCGCGCTCCGCGAGCAAGGGCAGCCAGAAAAAGGCGCTCACGCCTACAGCCAATCCCAGGGCCAAGAGCGCCCAGGCTCCGGTGTCGGGCCGACCGCGGTGGGGCCAATGCAGCACCAAATAGGCCGACAGCACAGGCGGCACAAAGAGCAGGGTGATGTTGTGGGTAAAGGCGAGCAAGCCCAGGGAGGCAGCAAGCGGAGCCACATAGCGCGTCGGTTGCGCTGACAGCATCAAGCGCCGGGCGCTCCAGAAGATCCACGGCAACAAGGCTTGGGCTAGCGCCTCGCCAAGCGCGCCGCGAATGTAGACGTTGGTGAGCAGATAGGGCGCGTAGAGATAGGCGACCGCTGCGACTAGGGCTGCCCAGCGTCCCGCCGCGCCGAAGAGAGTACGCGCCAGGACATACATCCCCACCCCCGCCAGCAGGATGGTGACTGCAAAGGCAGCCATGAACCCGTCATCGTGGCTGAGACCGCCCCAGTAGAGCGCGATTGCCAGATAGTAGCCTGCGGGCGCATAGAAGTTGAAGAGGGGATAGCCGTAGCCCAGGAGCAGTTCGGGCACCCAGCGCGGCAACAGGTTGCCGACTTGCAGATGGCGCTCCAAGAGCGCAATCCGCAACAGGTGTAGCCCGCCGTCGAAAGAGCGCGGCAAGCCCTCTTGGACAAAAACGCGCAGCGCGGGCCACGCCAGGGGAAAGAGGAGTAGCCAGAGGTGAGGTAGGCACAACCGGGCGAGCCGGGCACGTCGTGGGATCAAGTGGCGCATCGGATGAACTTCGACCAATCAGCCGGCTGGTGTGTAGAAGCGCCCAAGACGGAGGCCCTGGGCTACGAAGCCTTGAGCATTGTAGCACAGGCGCTGGGTATCCCATTTGTGATTTTATCGGAAAAATTCCCTCTGCAATCATGTAAAATAGCGAGTTTTCCAGACTCGACGACCGCGCTATAATGGCGAACCACCGTTCGCAATGGGATCATCCTCTCCGGTCTAGCCGGGCGGATCGCTGTCTGTCTTGCCGTCTTGTGATTGTCGTTTTGCGTTGGTTTTCGAGGAGCGCCACTCATGGAAGAGTCTGCCGGTCTGTATGAGTTTGTCGGCTTTGGGGAGTTGGCTGAGACCACGACCCAGCTGCTTGCGTTGTCGTTGCAAACCCAGGCGCATGGCAGCGCGGGGAGCAGCGAACTCAGCCGCGTCGAGCAACTGGTCTTGCAACAGGCACGCGACTATCTTGCCACCGTGCGCGAGGGCTTCATGCTCAGCGTGCGCACCGAACGCTTGACGCGCCGTGGCGAACTGAACTATCTGTTGGAGCGCGTGATCACCGACTGGTCCAGCCTGAGCCGTGAGCTGCAACTCGACAGCGGGGGAAGCGCACCGGATGAGGCGCAGACTGAGCGCTTGCGCCGTGTCCGCCACCAGTTGCTTGCCTTCGGCATGGCGGTGGTGGCTCTGGGGCAGTTGCCGCGCCTGCCCTCCAAACAGGTGACCTTTCCCCACAGCTACGGCAACCCGCCCACCTACAGCGACATCCCGGTTCCCAGCACACCGGGCGAGATGCTGTGGCGCATCGAGGAACTGGAGCAGATGATCTGGCGGCTCATGTCCGACGACCCCAGCGCGCTGGTGCAGCGCCGCTACGGCCCGCTGCGCCGCACCTATGGCTTCTTTGAGGCGAGCGCGTGGCTTTCGCGCAAGGAAGCGACTCGCTTCGGCATCAAACCGCGGCGCCCTGCCCTTGCGCTGCTCTAGCGCAATCCGCCGGCGATTTTTCGACTCGGCCCGGCCCAGGGTATAGTGAGCGCGTCCGGGCTGGGCCGAGCACGCGCGGCGCAAAGACTGCCCGCGGCGGCTGTTTCCGTGGAAGCGGAGTGGGGAGCCTATGGTCGCACGGCGCTCAACCGGTTACTTCCTGTCTGTCCTCGTGGCTGTTGTGGTCGCGACCGTGTGGGCAAGCGGGCGCGTGGTGGCGAGCGCGCCGGAATCGGTGGCGACAACAGGGCCGCGGGTGGGTGTCGTGCTCCTGTTGGACGCTCCCCCAGTGGCGGAAGTCTACGCCGCGCGGCGCGCGGCCCAGGTGGCTGCCGCCGGGGAAGTGGATACGGCTGCGTTGGCGACAATTACCCAGGCGCATCTGGCGGCGCTGGAACAGGCCCAGAGCGTGGTCGTCGCCGCGTTGGAGGCCTACGACGCCACGCTCCTGTATCAAGTGCAGCGCGTTTACAACGGCATTGCCGTCCATGCCCCGCCCGACCGCGTGGCGGCGCTGGCGGAGTTACCCGGTGTCGTGGCGGTCGCGCCCATTCTGCCCAAAGAACCCTCCAACGCACGCGCAGGCGCGCTCGTGGGCGCGCCCATCTTGTGGCGGGCGACGACCGAGCGAGCCGGTCTCACGGGCGAGGGCGTCACCATCGCCATCATTGACACCGGGATTGATTATCTTCACACCATGTTCGGCGGGTCGGGGAACGGCTATCATCGCAACGATCCGACGGTGATCGGCGATGTGCCCGACTTCCCCAATGCCAAGGTCATTGGCGGCTACGACTTTGCCGGCGACACCTACAACGCCAACCCCGCATCCGGCGCCTATCAACCCATCCCCCAGCCCGACCCTGACCCCATGGACTGTTACGGCTTCGGGCATGGCACCCATGTCGCCGGAACCGCCGCCGGTTACGGCGTAACTGCTACGGGCGCGACTTATACCGGCTCGTATGACGAAGCGCTGGACCTCAACGCTTTCCGCATCGCCCCAGGCGTTGCGCCGCGTGCGCAGTTGTACGCGCTCAAGGTCTTCGGCTGCGCGGGCAGCAGCGAGATTGTGGACATGGCAGTGGAATGGGCGCTGGACCCCAATGGTGACGGCGACTTGAGTGACGCCGTAGATATCCTCAACCTCTCGCTCGGGTCGCCCTATGGGGCACTCTTCGATTCCACTGCGCTGGCTGTCGAGAACGCGACCAAAGCCGGCGTGATCGTGGTGACCTCCGCGGGCAACAGCGGGGATGTGCACTATGCAGTCAGCAGCCCGGGCATTATCGGTGGTGCGCTGGCGGTGGCTGCCACGGTCGGTCTGGGGGATAGTAGCCCGGACCTGCCCGCGACCTTTTCGGCGCGTGGGCCGCGGCGCGGCGATTCGCTGCTCAAACCGGATATTGCGGCGCCGGGTGTCAGCCTCTTTTCCGCCGCGCGCGGCACCGGCAGCCACGGTACTTACTCCTCCGGGACTTCCATGGCTGCGCCGGTCGTCACCGGTGCAGTCGCGCTCTTGCGCGAGCGATATCCGGCTACCTCCGGCTGGCGCAACGATGAGATCAAGGCGCTGGTCATGAATACCGCCCACATTGCCCTGCGCGACAGCCAGGGGCGTGCCTTCAGCCTGACACGCACGGGGGCAGGGCGCATCAACCTGGTGGACGCGGTGCAGTCGGCGCTGATTGCCTATGACGCCGAGCGCCCACACCAAGTCAGCGTCAGTTTCGGTGTGGTGGATATCGCCGAGCATGTCACCCTGGTGCGGTACGTGCGGATCGCCAACAAGAGCAGCCGCCCGATCACGGTGACCGTGGGCTATGAGAGCGTGCGCGAACTGCCCGGCGTCGAAATTGTTGTCGAGGACGGGCACATGATAACGGTGCCGCCCTATGGATTTGCCGGCACGCCGGTCACGCTGCGCGCCGACGCCGCAGCCATGACGCGGCAGCCGGACTTGACCCGCCAAGCCAGTGCCCCCTTTAGCCTTGCATGGGTGGACGAGGCAAGCGGCTATCTCACACTCACGCCCGCGACCGAACCGCGCCTGCATGTGCCCATCTACGCCGCGCCGCGCCCGCTGGCGGAGCTAAGCCTGACGCCTGCGCTGGATTTCGGCGATGCGCTCACTGCCACAGCGACCCTGACCGCCACTGGGATAGACCTTGCGACCGCTACGCCGCCCACCGGCGTTGTGTCCATCCTCGGGCTATTCGACCTGCGCTATCGTAGCGTCCCCATCACCGCCGTCCCCAATGGCGACCCTGTGACCGCGCGCTATGCCCATGCCGACTTGCAGGCTATCGGCGTCTTCGGTCCGTTTGCGCTGCCCGCCGAGCCTTTCCTCGATGATGTGGCAGACTTGCGTCTACACTTTGCGCCGGCGACTTACGGCGCCTGGTCTACGCCGCTGGAGGTCACCTTCCGCATCGAACTGGACACCAGCGGTAACGGGCGCGCCGACTACATCCTGTCCAATCGCAGCGCCGGGTATGTCACCTACGATGGGTTTTTGACCCAAGATCGCTTTGTCGCAGTCCTGGAGGCGGCGGACGGCAGCGGGCGCCGGATTCAAGGCCCCCTCAACGGGTTAAGGAATGACCAGGCGGATACGCGCCCTTTCAACACGAACGTGATGGTATTGCCCTTGCGCCTGCGCGATTTGGGCGATTTCCAGCACAGCCGTCTGCGCTACCGGGTCGTCACCTTTAGCCGCGACGTCAGCACACAGCAAACGCCCAACTTGGCGGTGGATGCGACACCCTGGTTGCTGTTGGATTGGACCAATGGGGTGGGAATTACGTGGTGGGTGGAAGGGGAGCCGATACAGGGCGCATTGCCGTTGCAAGCCGGCACGCACTTGGTGGGCGTCTATGATCGCGCCGCGTATCAGGCCTTCGGCAGCCAGGGGTTGGTGGCATTTCACTACCACAACCCCTCCCATCGCCGGGTCCAGTTGATTCGGGTGGACCCGGCAGCACCGCCCCCTGAGCCGGTATTGCCGCGCGTGTTGTTGCCCTGGGTGAGCAGGCCCTAGAGTGCGGTCACGCGCTGTACAAGTAACGACCGCAGCTTGGGCAAAGGACGAGGGTGTTGCTACCCCCGCGCAGCCCGTTGACGATGCCGGTGGGAATTTTCACGTGGCAGGCGGCGCAAATGCCGTTTTCAATCAACGCGACCGCGATGCCTCCTTTGCGCTTGCGCATGGTCTCATAGCGCTCCAGCAAGGTGGTGCCCAGGGCTTGCGCCAGCGCCTCGCGCTTGCGCTTGAGCAACGCAAAATTGTGTTTGAGCTTGATCTCCTCCTCGATCAGGTTGCCCTGGCTGCTGCGCCATTCGCTTTCGATTTCGGCTAACAGGTCTTTGCGTTCTGCCAGTTCGCCTGCGGTCTGGTCCGCCTGCAACATGGCGGTCATAGCCTGTTCTTCCACTTGCTCGCGGTGGCGGCGCAAGGACTCCAGACTCAGTTGGAGATTCTCCAACTCTTTGGGGTTGCGTACCGTGCCGCTCATCAAGCGCGTTTCCGTTTCGCTAATCCGCTCAGCCAGGGACTTGGATTCCAACTCGGCGTTGCGCTGGGCGGCGCGCAAGGTGTGCAGGGTCTCTTCGGTCTGGGCGACTTCCCCGCGCGCGGCGCGCAAGCGTTCGCTCTCGCCCAACAACTGTTGCAGTTGCTGGAGCCGTTTTGCCACCTTGATCCAGGTCAGGTCAACCTTCTGCAATTCATACATGCGTGCGGCGTCGTCCACACGTTACCTCCTGCTTGGCAACCCGGCGCCGGCGCGCCGGCGGCTGTATGAG
Organism: uncultured Litorilinea sp.; assembly: GCA_937922105.1. Lineage (GTDB taxonomy): Bacteria > Chloroflexota > Anaerolineae > Caldilineales > Caldilineaceae > QEUY01. The sequence continues at coordinate 2,673 of CAKZVN010000251.1, read as the reverse complement.
TAGGGCGGGCCGGCTGGGGCAGGCGACCCGAACAAAATCGCGTTTATTATAGCACCGTCGCCACAGGCAGCCAAACAAATTGTCATAACTGATATGGCGTGACCCTCCGGGACGCTATTGCTCAAGTGGTCTACCGCATCGCGCCCGGCGGATGTACTGTGCGCGCGGACTTGACCTTTGCGCCGCTCGCGCCGACAATGGGAAGCCAGTGAACGGTCCTTTGCCCAGTACGCGTGCGTGGCGCAGCCCGATAGGAGATGCGACGGTCCTATGTCTCGTCTACCGTCCAATCGCAGCGGTCAAAATTTCGTCGAGTTCGCGCTCATCATCATTCTGTTCGCCATCGTGTTGCTCTCGATCTTGTTGATCCTGGGCGACGATTTGCGGACTTTCATCAACGACCTCTTCCAGACCTGGTTTCCCTCCTGAGCCGAGTCGGCGTTTCCGTGCAGCCGGTGGACGACGGCACGGTTGCCGCGGCTGCCATCTCACCGGGTGTGACCTTGTCGCTGTCCACCGATGGATGACCTGATGCCTCTGCCGGATTCTCTACCTTCCCATATCCAACTGACCGTCCTCCAAAGCCGGGACTTGCACCGTGCGGCTACCGTCATCTGCAGCAACAATGTACTGAACGACCCGGCAACCTATAACGCAACCCCTGTTGTGGAAGCGCTGGTGCGCCAGGGCGAGGTCATCGGCTATCACCTGCGCGACCAACTTCGGCTTCCGCGCTTGCCCTGCCTCGGCTTGCCGGACGGCGGCATCCCGTTGGTCAAGGGATTGAAGCGTGCGCTTCCGTACCTGAACGATACTGCGCTGGGTCTAAAGTTTTATACGCACGCCTATGGGCGACCGGGCAATACGCGCAATTTGGTATCGCACCAAGCCGTTGCCGAAAGCGACCTGCGCGAGATCGCCGCCCGCGCCCACCTATTGCAGAAAGCGACCAACGCAGGCGGTATCCTCCTATGTGACGACCACATCAAGAACGGCACACAGTCCAAGCAAGTGTTGGAGATTGTGCGCGACGCCGAGTTCCCCATCTACTTTTTGACCAATTTTGTGCGCCTGGATGCGTTGCAGATGGAGGCGGAGGCTGCCGAAGAGCAAGGCGGCCCGATTGTGACGCTGGGCCGCTTTTTGGCGGAGCGCCCGGATTTGGCTGCGCGCACTCGCATTATTGCCGCCGCAGCCTATAGCGGTCTCTTCCCACCTTTTATCAAGCGCCATCATGGAGTAGATGGTATCGAGGAGTATGATCTCGGCGATCTGGTCCGCGCCTATATCCTCTATTATCGGACTTATCCCGGCGAGACCGACCGACTGGGGCTGGCGAACGAGATGGACCAGCATAGCCGCTATCGGCAACGGCTGAATTTGTTGCATCGCGCGCCGAGCACACTCGCATCATGAACAACCGGCTGTACCGCAGCATTCAAGCGCCGACTTGGCTTCCTGAGTTGATTCGGGGGAGTCTCGACCTGCTTTATCCGCCCGCCTGTTGCGGATGCGGTCGGTGGGGTGCTGTATTTTGTGACGCCTGCGCCCAAGCTGTGGCTCCGGTGCCGTTGCCCATCTGCGCGCGCTGTGGGCGTCCCCGCGCGGCGGCAGTAGCCCATTGTGCCGATTGCCGGCAAGTTGCGGACGACCCACTCCTGTGGACGCGCGCCGCCGCGCTGCATCACACCCCCCTGCGCGAAGCCATCCACGCCTTCAAGTATGAAAACCGGCCCGAACTCGGTCCCTTGTTGGCCCGCTATCTGGTCGCAGTCTTCCGCCATGCACCGTGGCGCGACGCAGCCATTGACGCGGTCGTGCCGGTGCCCTTGCACGCCGAGCGACTGGCGGAGCGGGGCTATAACCAGGCCGAGCGGTTGGCGACGCCTTTTGCTGTGGCGGTCGGGTTACCGGTGGCGGACGATTGGCTGGCGCGCACGCGCTTGACGCGGCAACAAGTAGGGCTGGGGCCTGCCGAGCGCCAGGCCAATGTGGAGGGCGCGTTTCAGGCGACGCCCGCGGTGGCGGGCCGACACATCCTTCTGATTGACGATGTGTTGACCACCGGTGCAACCCTGCGCGCGGCGGCGCGGGCGGCCCGCACTGCCGGAGCGGTTGCCGTCTATGGGTTGACACTGGCGTTGCCCCAGGCTGGTCATGCCGCAGCAGGCGGCCCCGGCTCCGACGTCTGAATGTCCCCCCAGGAACGGGACAAAAGGTAGTTGACAAGGCCGACCTTCGGCCCTACAATGAACAGCAGGTATGGCGAAACAACTTGGCTCAACCCAAACGCTAGACCATGCAGCCGGTGGCGCAAGCTCCCGCTCTTCACGCCGCCCTAGACTGGTACACCCGCACCAAGCAAACTAAGTCCGCTGCCCGCCCAGGAGTTTTCAACACCTGGGGCGGCTCGCTACACCCGGAGGTCGGCTCCCGGTGGATTTTCTGTACCCACCGGCGCAGGGCCGACTGGCGAGCCGAGCGGCTACTCGACACATCCGTTGCTGTCCGGGCTGGGGCACCGGTTGTCCCGGCCCGTTTTCCCAAGCGCATCCCTTCATGTTCTGAAAGGAGCAAGACCATGCAACTTCTCGTACAGGGCCGCAACGTCGAAATTACCGACTGGGTCCGCGAGTATGTCCATAAAAAGGTAGGCAAGCTCGAACGCTTCTT
>CAKZVN010000250.1 GCA_937922105.1 uncultured Litorilinea sp. | reverse complement strand
ACCGGATGCCGGTGTTGTTGGACCGGGAGGATTTTTCCCAGTGGCTGGGAAGCGGCGCGGACGCAACCCGTCAGGAACTGGATCAACTCCGACATTTGATGCGTCCCTATCCTGCGGAACGGCTGATTGCCACAGCCGTGTCACGCTATGTCAATGACCCTCGACACGAGGGGATCGGCTGTATGGCGGCGGTGGATGGCGAAAGCCGCGCGATGTAAGGGAGCTTGATTCAGCATGGAAGGTTTAATTGACTGGTCTTTGATTGCGACTATCGGGGTGATCTTCGGTGTAACGTTGTTGGGCGCGTATTTGCGTTCAAGCCGTCGGGATACCTGTCTCAAGTCGTTCGAGGGCTATCATGTCACCCTGGAGCGCGGCAACGGTAAGATCATCTGGGGGGTGATGGAACTGGAAGCGACCGGGTTCGAGCTGATGTACCGCGACACCGTGCAGGATGCCAACCATGTGGAGTCCAGCTATGTGATGTACAGTAGCGAGTTCGAGGATATCCAAGCCATCTATCGCTACGTGGATGATCTGAACGAGGCGGATCGGGAACGACGCCAGCGCGATCTCAATCGTTATTTCAACCCTGGTTTGTTGACGCGTCTCATCCGCAAGGTTCAGTACTTCTTTTCGCTTGCCAATGACTCCATGACTGAGGTGTTGGGGATGATCATGGGGCGCTTGCGGCGACCGGCAGGGCGGTATATCACGGATGCCAGCGACCAGCACTTGCAACGCTTTAGCTCTGTAGTCGTGGGAAGCGTGGGCGGTCAATTTGACCCGATCCTGGAGCGGTTGGTGGGGAAGAAGGTGGTGGTTGATCTGTGGGAAGGGGACGTGCGGCATGAGCATGTGGCGATCTTGAAGGACTATTCGGCAGATTTTTATGAATTGCTCGATGTCCAGTTTCCCCAAAACCGCGCGCTGGAGATTGCTGTGCATCAAGAACTGGAGCACAGCGGCATGAGTTTGGTATGCGACGAGGGGATTTTGCGCGTCACCAACCATACCAAATTGCCTGTCCTTTTGCAGAGTATCCGTATGAACGGCGAGGAGGAGATGCTCAATGTGGTGGTGGATGGCGGCGAGTCGTTGGCGCTGTACCCCGATCAACTGGTAGACCATGCGGAATTGACGGTGCGCGTGGTGCGTGAGGTGGACATGATTGTGCCGAGACGGCGCTGTATTGTGCGCCATCGGGCCGACCGATTTGAGCCGTCGGTGTTGCCGGAGATTATCTTCGACCTGGGTTTCATGTTGCGGGGGGATTCGCGCCTGGACGCGCGCGAGGCGCGGCTGCGTAAGTCGTTGGAGCAACACCCGAACTCGGCGCTACTGGCGTCGAATCTAGGCACGGTGCTGATGCAAAAACAAGCATATGCGGAGGCGCAGATTTGGCTGGAGCGTGCATATGGCGCGCGCCACGCTTTGCCGGATAACGGCAAGCGCACGTTGATGTTGTTGCATGAGTTGCGTCGCCGTTTGAAGAAGTCACCCGCTTCAGCGGCAAAACTGGCCGCCGAGACGAACGGAGAACCGAGGGCGCGCAATGGCACTGCCCAGGTTGACGCCCGTGTGACCGTACGGAGCGGTCCTCCGAAGGAAAAGGCGGGCTAGGCACGCAGAAAGCATGGCGTGTAGCGCTTCGGGAACGAGGCACTTCAAGACCATCGGCGACCGAAGGAGAAACCCAAAGAAGCAAAAGAGGGCTTGCACGCCGGCAAGCCCTCTTTTTTGTTGGAGCGGGCGACGGGATTCGAACCCGTGATGACAGCTTGGGAAGCTGTAGTGTTACCGCTACACCACGCCCGCAACCATGTGAGTATACAAAGTATAGGCGGGCTTGCTCCTCCTGTCAAGTTTCGTTTTTTCGTGTTTTCGTGCGTTCTTCCACAGTGGATGCAGGCGGCGCGGGAGGACGAGCGTCGCTGTGCGGAACATTGCACGTTGACCATGCGTCCAACGGGTGAACCCTGTGAACGTTGGTGTAAGCGATGTGACCGCGGCGCACGCCGGCGGTGCCATGAGGAGACTACTATGACAGAACGACAATTTGCCGGCGTGCTGTGCCGGTTTGCGCTGGCATTGCTGCTCTTGCTGTCTGCGCCCTTCTCTACGGCGGCAGCTCAAGCCATCATCATTGAACCGCCCTTGCCGCCGATCCCACCTGAGCCTGGTCTTCCACCGCCTCTGCCTGCACCCATCCATGTTGACTCGACGCGGGTGGAGGTTGTCGTGGACGGCGCCAGTATTGTGGTGCGTATCACGCAAGTCTTTCGCAACGACTCGGCGGCAACCGTGGAGGGACAAGTTGTCTTTCCGGTGCCGATGGATGCCGGGGTGAGCGATCTCCTGTTGCGAGTGGATGGAGCTGTGTTGGAGGGGCGCTTGTTGCCCGCGGACGAGGCCCGCGCGATCTACCGACGCATTGTGGAGCAGCAGCGCGATCCCGCGCTGTTACAGTATGTAGGTAGCGGGCTGTTGCAGACGAATGTCTTCCCGATTCCACCGGGCGCGACCCGTGAGGTGCAGTTGCGCTATGAGCAAGTGGCAGGGCGCGATGGAGACCTGTACCGTCTACGCGTGCCGCTCTTCACCGGCAGGACGCACACAAAGCTGGACAGCATTGAACTGGCGGTGGAGTTGACGAACCAGCCCGGACTGCGCACCATCTATAGCCCCAACTTCGGAACCCGGATTCAACGGCTCGGCTCGACCGCGGCGTCGGTGACCTATCGCGGCCCGACCGCGCGCGGGGAGGGGATGTTCGATTTGTTCTGGGGGACCAGCGACAGCCAAGTGGGCGTAAATCTGCTGAGCTACTACCCGGTTGAAGAGAGCGAAGGCTACTTTGCGCTATTGGTTGCACCCGATGTGGAAGCAGGTGACGAAGAGGTTATCGCACGCGATGTGGTGCTGGTCTTGGATACGTCCGGCTCCATGCAAGGAGAGAAGATGACCCAGGCGCGTGAGGCTGCGGCATTCTTGGTGCAGCAATTGCGAGCAGGCGATCGTTTCGCGTTGGTGAGTTTCAGCACAGGGGTGCGTCGCTGGAGCGCTGAACTGGAACCGGTGACTACTGAGAGTGTGGCGGACGCGCTAGCGTGGATTGCCCGGTTGGACGCGGGCGGCTCGACGGACATCAACCGGGCGCTGTTGGAGGGGATGGCATTACTGGATGACCCGGAGAGCATCGAGCGCCCTGCGTATCTGTTGTTCATGACCGACGGCTTGCCTACACAGGGGGAGACGGATGTAACGCGCATTCTGGACAATGCAGCGCTCAACCGGCCCGCGCGCCAGACGCTGCGTCTCTTTGCCTTTGGTGTGGGCTTTGATGTCAATACGTTATTGCTGGACGAACTGAGCCGGAATATGGGCGGGCGCAGTACTTATGTCTTGCCGACCGACCGCATTGACGAGGCGGTGAGCCAGTTTTACCGTACCATTTCGACACCGGTGTTGACGGGTGTGACGCTCCAGTTGGAGGGCGCCGGTGTGGTGGATGAGGTCTATCCGTTCCCGTTGCCGGACCTTTTCGCCGGGGAGCAGTTGGTGGTGGTGGGGCGTTATCGCAACGGGGGCGAGGTGACGGTGACGCTGCGCGGAACAGTCAACGGGCGTCCGCAGGAGATGACGTATCGGAATCTTGCGCTGCGTCTGCGCGGGGGGGAGCCGTTCGTGGCGCGCCTATGGGCGACGCGTAAGCTAGGACATTTGATGGAGCAGGTGCGTCGCCAAGGAGCAGACCCTGAGGTGATCGACGCGATTGTGGCGCTGAGCCTGCGCTACGGCATCGTCACTCCATATACGGCGTACTTGGCGTTGGAGCCGGATGCGTCACCGGCTGGCGGGGCAGTGGTGCCTGTGATGCCTGAACTGGGGATCGGCGGCGCGCCGGGCGAGTTGGATGATGCGGCACAGGCCTACGCGGCTGCGGAGGGCGCGCGGATGGCTGCGATGCCTGCAAGCGGTCCCGAGGCTGTGGGAGCCAGCATGGCCCAAAACCAGTTGCAAGCGGCAGAGGCAGTGGCGACTGCCGATCTGACTCAGTTCTTGGCGGGCAAAGCCTTTGTGCAGCAAGGCTGGGTGAGCGGGCCGACAGGTGAGGCGATCCCGCTCTGGGTGGATACAGCCTATGTGAAGACTATGCCGTTACAGTGGGTGTTGTTCGGCAGCGATGCGTATTTTGTGCTCGCCGAGCAGCCGGAGATGGCGGAGTGGTTGGCTGCGGGGACGGAGGTGATCATTGTGTTGCCTGACGGCAGCGCGCTGCGTGTGACGCAGCAGATTCCGGAGGGGGTGACACCCATGATTCCCTCCTCGGCGCCTGTGGCTACACCGGTTGAGCGTGAGGAGCTACCGCAAGTTCCCGGCGTTGCAAAGCCGAAGAATTTCTGGGAATGGCTGTGGGGTCTGTTCTTCCCATCAATCCCCTAGAGTGGTGCTTGCGTGAGGTGCGAGCGTGTGTTGCCGGGGGGACCGTATGTATAAAGTACGGTCACCCCCGGCGTTTTTCGGCAGGGTCAGGCTGGGAGCTTCCGCAGGACTTGGCGGGCTAGTTCCAGGGTGCGCTCAATGTCGGCGGCGGTATGGGCGGCGCTGACGTGGTTGCGTTTGAGCGCGGTCGGCACCATGAAGACACCGTGTTCGCACATGGTGCGCCGGAACCAGATATCCAGGTCGTTGCGGCTGCGCAGAAGGTCGGTGTAGCTTTCGATGGGTCCGCTGAGGAAGTAGGGCACGAAGACCGAGCCGAAACGGGCTACTTGCATTTCGATGCCCAACTCGTCGGCGATGGATTGGATTCCTTGCGCGGCTTGCTCCGCTAGGGCGAAGCAATGGCGGTGGACGGCGCCGTCTTCCAGGATAGCGATGGTGGCGAGTGCGGCGGCGACGCCCACGGGGTGACCGTTGTAGGTGCCGGCAAAGAAGACACCGCCGCCCGGCGCAAAGCGATCCATATACTCGGCGCGACCGACTAGGGCGGCAATGGGGTAGCCGTTTGCCATCGCTTTGGCAAAGGTGCTGAGGTCGGGCGTTACGCCGGAGATGCGCTGGTAGCCGCCGAGGTCGTGCCGGAAGCCGGTGATCACTTCGTCGAAGATGAGCAGCGCGCCGCTTTCGGTGGTGAGGCGGCGCAGGGCTGCCAGAAATTCGGGGCGCGGCAGCACACAGCCGATGTTGTGGGGGATCACTTCAACCAGGATGGCGGCGATCTGGTCACCCTGGCGGTGAATGGTATCGGCGACTGCCTCGATATCGTTGAAGGGTAGGACGATGGTATCGGCAACGACACCGGGCGACATGCCCAGGGAGAGCAGGTCGCGCGTGCCGATCTTATGCGCCGGGCTGATGACATTCATGAGCACGGCATCATGCCAGCCGTGGTAGGTGCCCTGGAACTTGATGATCTTGTTGCGACCTGTGACGGCGCGGGCAAGACGCAGCGCAGCATAGGTCGCTTCGGAGCCGGAGTTGGTAAGGAGGACGCGGTCAGCGGAGGGTACATGGCGGTGGATGGCTTCGGCAAGCAGAATCTCGGCTTCGGTGATGCCCGCGCCGATGATATCCAACCTTGACATGGCGGCGTGCACCGCGGCGTTGACCTCCGGGTGGTTGTGACCGAGGATGATGGGGCCGAAGGCAGCGTGGTAGTCCAGGTAGGCACGGCCCTCTACGTCATGGATGTAGGCGCCGTGGGCTTCGGCAATGACAAAGGGCCAAGGCATGCTCCGGTTGACGGAGTTGACACCGCCGGGGATGACCGCGGCGGCGCGGGCGGCAAGCGCCGCGTTGGTGGGCGCGGGTTGCCGGGTGTGGGTGTCGGGCTGAATCAGGTGCGCGGTGGTCATAGTCTCTCCGGTGGTCGTGAGGTGGCGGGCCGATCTTTCGTCATCGGCCCGCCTGGGAAACGGGTAACAGTTACGGCTGTGCGGTGGTGGTCACCGGGGTCGTGTTGACGGTAGGCACGATGCCGGGTCCGGGCATGACCAGCGTCGGCACGAGGCCTTCCGGCGTGAAGATAATTTTGTCGCTGGGGCGGATGGCGCTGGCGTTGGCTTGGACCATCTGAAGTTGCAGATAGGCCGGGTTGCTGGCGAACATCTCGGCGAGAGCGAGTTGGGTGGCAAGTTCGGCTTTGGCGCGCTCGGCGGCGGCGAGGGCGCGCGCCGTCTCGATCTCCAGGTCGCGTTGGGCAGCCAGTAACTCGTTCTGTTTCTCGGCTTCGATGATGGCGCGTTGGGCCTCGACGCGCGCCAACTCGTTGGCGCGCTCGGCTTCGATGACCGCGCGCTGGGCGATGATCTTTTGCTCTTCCAACTCGGCGAGGATGCGCTGCCCACGGGATTCTTCTTGGATGCGACTCTGTTGCACGCGGATTTCGCCTTCTTGGCGCGCTTGCTCGGCCTGGGCCTGGGCGCGGGCGCGCAGTTCGTCCTGGGCGGCGAGTTCGGTTGCCAGCCGGCTGCCGACGATTTCGTCGAGTCGCGCCTGCACATCCGGGGAGAGGGTGACTTCCGGCACGGCGACATTGTCTACCGTGAGGCCGAAGTTGTCTGCCAGTTTGTTGAGTTCGTTGTCAATGCATTCGCGCAGGTCGTCGCGACCGGAGCCGATGACGTTGTCGTCGAAGCCCCGATTCCCTACGCAGACCTTCATGGCTTGGCGGGCGCGGTCTTCGATGCGCGTGCGCGCGGCGTCGTCGGAAAGGTAGAGGTTGTTGTACTCGGCCCAAAGACGCCGCAGGATGTCGGCGTTTTCCAAGCCGGGACGGAAGATATCGCCGGTGACGGTGAGGCCGATGCGTTGCTTGTCGCGCGTGATCAGTTCCTCGTCGGAGACGCTGAAGGCGACAGCCTGGCTGGAGACGCGCTTGATTTCGACAAAGAGGCCGAAATCGCTGTAGACGCCCGGCCCAACGATGTCCTTGATGCGACCACCGCTGAAGCGCACGCCGACTTCGCTCTCTTCCACGCGTTCGAGGAAGTACATGAGTTGGCTGCTAAAACTCAGGACCATCATCACGAGGATAAAGGCCCCGGCTGCGATGAGGATCGCGCGCAGCGGCACGGAGGGCTGTTTGACGTTCTGCATGGTCGGATACCATTCCTTTTCTGTTACTTACGATACAGGAAGACGGCTGCATACGCAACGGACGAGGCGCAGCTTGGGGTGGGGAGGCGCACGGTCCGCGGGACCTGCCGGCAGACCACGGAGCGGAATGAGCGCAGCCGGCGTGGGTCTGTGCAGGCCCATTGTACCGCGCGATGGTCTATGCGGAAATGTGGCGCGCGGCATGACACGCATCTCCGGGGAGAGTATGACGGTTTGGCGCTGTGCCGCGGGCGGGCTACAATAGCAAGTGGATAGTCTTGAGCGCGCTTGCGGATATTAGGAGAAGCATTGGCGGCGCAATGTAGCCCTACCCGCCGGAGGATTGGGAGCGGATTGCATGGCAATTGTCAGGATGCCCGGTCTGGTTGATGCCCACGTTCACCTGCGCGAGCCGGGGTATCCGGCGAAGGAAGACTTCGGCTCCGGGACCGCAGCCGCGCTCGCCGGCGGGGTGGTGACGGTGCTGGACATGCCGAACACCTTGCCGCCTACGGATACGTCGGAGCGGTTGGCGGAAAAGGCGCGATTGGCCCAGAGCAAGGCGGTCTGTGATGTGGGGCTATTTGTGGGCGCAACCACCACAAATCTGGATGCTTATCTCCCTGCGGCGCACTTGGCGTGCGGGCTGAAGATTTATGTGAGCGATACGTTCGGTAGCCTGCGCATCGAATCGCTCGATCTCATGCATCGCTTCTTTCGGAGTTGGGCGGAAACCGCGGCGTCACGCGGGTTTCGTTCGTTGCAGAATCCAAACGGTCTGGGCCCGATTGCTGTGCACGCCGAGGAGTTGATGCTCCCGGTTTGTCTGGCGTTGAGCCATTTGTATCAAGTGCCCTTGCATGTGGTGCATGTGACGCGGCGCAGCGAAATCGCGCTGATCGCAAAGGCGAAGGAGCGCGGCTATCCTGTGACGTGCGAGGCGACGCCGCACCATCTCTTTCTGGATGAAAGCGATGCGCGGCGTTTGGGTCCTTATGGAGATATGCGACCACGCTTGGCGACCGCCGATGATGTCGCGGCGTTGTGGGAGCATTGGGAGGTAATTGATCTGGTCGCCACCGACCACGCGCCACATACCCACGCGGAAAAACAGGGACCCACACCACCGCCGGGTGTGCCTGGTGTGGAGACCATGTTGCCGCTTCTCTTGACCGCGGTGCATGAGGGGCGTCTGACATTGGAGCAGGTGATTGAGCGTTGCGTGACCGCGCCCCGGCGCATCTATGGGCTGGCGGAGCCGCCGCAGACATGGATTGATGTGGATGTAGATGCCGACTACGTGTTGGAAGACGGGCAGATGCGCACGCGCGTCGGCTGGACGCCGTTTCGGGGCAGGTTGGTGCGCGGGCGAATTGTCGAGGTGGTGTTGCGCGGGGTGCCGGTCTGGCGCGAGGGTACGTTGCTCGCCCAGCCGGGCAGCGGGCGTGTTCTGTTCGGCGCGGCAGAGGCGGTCGTTGCCCCCTAGGCAGCGACGCGCGAGAATGGTTCCACTGTTGTAGATGCAGCCAAGCGAGGCCGTAGCAGGGCCGGAGAGTGGGGAGTAGAATGGCGGAGATCAAAGATGTCGGTCGTTTGCCGGCAGACTATGCGGCGAACGGGTTTTACGGGCAGGATATCCTCAGTGTCAGCCAGTTCGATAAGGAGAAACTGGCCTACATCTTCGGCGTAGCCCACGAAATGCGGGTGCTGGTGGAACGCTTCGGCAGCGCGGACCTCTTGCAGGGCAAGATTTTGGCGAACCTTTTCTATGAGCCGAGCACCCGAACCAGTTCCAGCTTCATGGCAGCCATGTTGCGCTTGGGTGGTCAAGTAATTCCGATTAACAACGTACAGTATAGCTCGGTGACCAAAGGCGAGAGCTTACCCGACACGGTGCGCACGCTGGAGAGCTATGCCGATGTGATTGTGTTGCGCCACCCGGAAGTGGGCGCGGCGGCGACCGCAGCGCACTATGCGCGCAAACCGGTCATCAACGCAGGCGACGGCGTGGGAGAGCACCCGACCCAGGCCCTGCTGGACTTGTTCACCATCGTGGAGGACCTGGGGAGCGTACAGAATCTGCGCGTCGCCATGGTGGGGGACCTGAAGTATGGGCGAACGGTGCATAGCCTTACCAAGCTGTTGGTCAACTACGACGTGACCTTTGATTTCGTCAGCCCCGAAATTCTCGCCATGCCTGAGGATGTGCTGGATGTGGTGCGCCGGCACGGTCATTCGTTCCGCGTTACCGACAGCGTGCATGAGGTGATCGGCGATGCGGATGTACTCTACGTCACCCGCGTCCAGAAGGAGCGCTTCACGGATTTGGCTCAGTACGACCGCGTGCGCGACCACTATGTGGTGGATGAGGAGTTGATGACCAAGGCGAAGCCGCACATGATCGTGATGCACCCCCTGCCGCGCGTGAATGAGATTGCCTATGGAGTGGACGATGACCCGCGCGCGGCGTATTTCCGCCAGATGCGTAACGGGATGTATATCCGCATGGCGTTATTGGCGGCGGTGTTGGGCAAGGCGTAGCGTCGGATGGCGCAATTGAACAGGCTACGGTGTATCTGGTTCGGTAGACTCTGGTGTACGGTCATGGCAATCGCCATGACCGTTTGTTTGGTCGCGGCGCCAAAACCAGCTTGGGGCGCGCCGAATCAGGATGACGAGATTGTCTATCTCGATCCGGATGGGGTAATCCGGGTGATTGACCCCGTGCCGCCGTCGCCCGGTCTTGCCGTGAAGTGGTTCAGCCCCAGTCCCGGCTGGCGGGCGTTTGCGTTGGGCGACGTGACCGGCGACGGGGATCTGGAGATCGTCGCGGTAAAGCTGGAGGGGAGCGGCGGGCGGTTAGCTGTCTTCGACCCGGTCGCGGTTTCCGGCCCGCGCGATACGGTGAGTTACCTGGAGGGCGTGCCCTGGCGCACGCTCTATGATGTATCGTTGCCGCGACCGCCTGTGCTGGTTGCCTTTGGCGATTTTGATCCGAATCGTAGCGGGCCTGAGATCCTCTACAGTATGGATTACAGTATGGATTTGCCGTCGGGCGAGGGAGCGGACGTGCGCGACCTCCAACGTTTTGTGATTCTGCGCCAGCCGGTCGGGCAAACCGACGGTACGGAGTGGGAAGTTCAACTGACCTGGGATACGCGCAACCGTTGGACGTGGATTGCCACGGGAAATTTGGATGGGGGCGGTCCGGACGAGTTTGTGCTGGTGGATGAGCCGGCAGGTACGCTGAGCGTGTACGGGATCGGGGATGGGGTGTTCCGAGTATGGAGCAACACCAATAGCCGTTATCGCTGGCGTGTTGCCGAGTTTCTCCAATATATTCCGGGTGGACCGCTGGAACTGGGTGCAGTGCGCGATGCCAATCTCCCCCTTGCCAGTGTATGGGTATTTCGCTATGAAAACGGGACGTTTGTGGATCACGAGTTCGGTGCGCATCTGCCGCCGCCTTCCTTTATGTTTAAGGCGGATTTTGCCGGCAACGGGGACGACGAGATGGTGATGCTGCGCGCCGTGCCGCAGGAGATCAGTTCGCGACCGCGGCTGTTCATCCGTGACAATGGAAACGATGGGGTGTTCTTGCAGACGGCGCTGTTGGACGGTGACAACGGGTATCGAGTCGGCGCGGCGGGGGATACGAATGGTGACGGGCGCGATGAGATTGCGATCATGCGCCCTAATCGAATCCGGCTCTATACGTCCCCGCAGGTCAACGCGAATTTCGTGGAGTACGCGGTGGCGACCGATGCGAGCAACATCCGTCTGGGCAATTTGGACGCGATGGGTCTGGACACGACATCACGACTAGGGACGCTGCCCGCACGGATCGAACGACAACTAGCACCCGGTGCTACAGGGGCGCCAATCGCCCTGGGCATCTGGGATGTGACGAAGGGGACCGCCGCTGCAGTGACGTTGCGCGTGCAGAATGCACCGTGGGCTGAACTCAGCACAACCGCCGCGACGACGCCGGTGACGGTGACCGTGACGTTGGATGCTGCGGCGCTAGGCCCCGGTTTGTACACAGGAGAAGTGGTGATTGAGACGACCGCAGCAGGGTTCGACAATCCGACGCTGGTCGTGCCGTTGGTTCTGCGCGTGGAATCGCCCGTGTGGGTTGCGCCGGAACAGATTGCGGCGATCTATCATCCATGCCCCGCGCAGCCTCCCCTTCGCAGCTATGGTGTGTCCATCAGCGGACCGCCGGTGCCTATGCGCGCCACGGTCGCCGAGGGGGTTGACTGGGTCTCGGTGACGCCGGATGCCGGTCAAGTTCCCCTGCAACTGACGGTAACGATTGACCCGACGCGACGTACCGACGGTGTGGAAGTTACAGACTTGATCATCAGCTACGACCTGCCCAACGTGGTCGGGAACGAAATTATCGTTCCGGTGATCTTGGTGTGCACCGATGAGCGCCACTTGCTACCGTTTGTGGGCGCGGACTAGCCGGGGATCGGCGGGACTATCTTGGCAGGACGTGAAGCGTGGCGACGCGCACGTTGGTGCGCTCGATAGGTAGTACCCAGCCGGCGCGTGGGATGACAGCCCGGTCGGCAGTGCGTAGAAGCCCTACTTCCAGCGCATAAATCCCCGGCGGCGTCTCCGGCGGTAGGCGGAGCGTGTGCACGCGCGCCACTGGAGTCTCAAAAAGCCAGGCGCCACTGGGATAGCTGGGGGGACCAAGGGGCGTGGTGTCCAGGTCAAGCGAGAAAACCCCCGCCCTGGCTGTTTGTGGTGTGAGCCTGAAAGATATCGCGTAGTCATCACGATAGGGAGCGTGATTGGCGCGCCAGATCATGCGAAAATCGAACACGTCTCCAGGCTGCAAGGTCAAAGTCGCGGGGGTCACCGACTCTAAGTCCAGGTAGTCAAAGCGAGCCAGACGGGTGCGTTGAGGAATGGAGAGAAGCGGCGGCATAACGGAGACAATCCCCAGTTCGGTGGACTCCGCGCCGTCGGGGGCGGCATAGGGACGGAGTGTCGCGCCGTCATAGACAATGAGGACAAGGCGGTGTGGGGTCGGCGGCGTAGCGAGGGGGATACCCAGGGCGAGCGTCTGTTGGCCTGAACTCGCTCCGGGTGACGGCAGAATGGGTTCGTCCGCCTGTGCGATGATTTGTCCTGCGGTGTTCACCAAGCGCAGGCTGGTTTTGACATCGGACGCAACGGTTTTGGTCCAGGTGAGATGGAGGTAGAGCGTTTCCCCGGCGTTGATCGTTGCGGGCGCCGACCATTCGTGTAGTGATAGAAAATCATCAAACATCAAGTCAGAAGAACTCGTAACGACTACGTGCGAAAACACTGGAAAGTCATAGCGCTCCAAGAGTAGGTAATCGGCTCCGGGAATGGGGAGCGCAAAGGAGCGGACGGCGTTGTCGGCAAGCCATCGGCGGATATGGGCTTGGGGATCGCTGACCGTATCGTAGATGCGATAGTGCCAGATACGGCGGTAGTTTTGGGCAATCTGCGCGAGGGCTTCTTCTGTTGCTGTCGCGCCGACGGCGAAGAAGTCGGACTCAGGGAGACCCCAACCCAGCGAGGCGTTCCCATTGATGCTACCGCTGCGATAGATGAGCGGTTGGGATAAGGGACCGGGAGGTAGGACAAAGTCCGGGGAAAGGCGGGGGAAACCGGCAGGTTGGGCAGGACGCGCCTGATCCGGCGCGAGTGGCGTATCGGTCCAGTAAACAGCGAGAGCGGTGTAGGCCCAGCCTGCGTTGACCAAAATCGCATCACCCGGACGCCATTGGTCGGCAAGAAGGCGCACCGCAGCGCGATGATCGTCGGCGCGATAAGCCGGGTCGGTGTTGAGTTGGTACACGGCACGCCATTGGAGTATGAGCAGACTTGCGGCGAGAAGAAGAGTTAACGGTCGGGGGATTGAAGGTCTAGCAAGAAAGGTGGCGATCACGATTGGGAAGGCTGCTGCGGAGAGAGCCGTATAGCGGACGTGGTATAGATTGGATCCCCAAGCACTTAACCCGATGAGAAGAATGAGCGGCAATCCGACGAACGTTGCCGGAATGAATTCGTTATGCTCTGGGTAAAATTTCGCATAGCAATAAATAGACCAGACCAACAGTCCAACACCCAACACAACCAACAAACACCCCAAACCCTGCTGCACATGTCCAACAATGAGAGCCGTGAACGCCTCAAGCATCGCGGCGACGATACCGGAGAGATCATGGAGATCGGGACGCCACGGGGGAACGGGCGGCTGGAGTGCCTGTCGCACCAATGTCGGCAGCCAGGGCGAAAACCCGAGCACCACCAGACCTTGTGTCATAAGCCAGCGCCAGAGGAAGCGCGCTTTGTCGGTCGAGGACACACCGGTTGCCCACCACCACCGCCATGCGAAGCTAAGATTGAGCGCGAACAACCAGAACGCGCTGTAATACAGGGTGTAGAGGCTGAGCAGAGCGCTGCCGGCATAAACCAACCATAAACGGTTCTGTCGTGGTGCGGTGGGGACTAGACGCATGGTCGCCCAAAGTGCCAAGAGCATGAACAGCGCTGCCGGTGCGTACATGCGAACTTCCTGGGCAAACCAAAGATGAGTGGGATGCACTGCGCCCAGGAGCAGAGTAAACAGGGCAGCCTTTTCGCCGGCGAGCCGACGTGTGAGGGCATAGCCCACGGCGAGGACCAATAAACTTGCGGCCAGACTGGGCCATGCCAACAGGTACTCGAAGCCATACCCCACTGTGGGGGAAGTCAGAAGCAACCACAAACGCAACAGGAGGTAGTAGCCGGGGGGGTGAATATCGCGGGCGGTATGGGCGATCAAGTCGGCAGCCGGCTGGGCAGCGAGGTAGGCGCTGAACGTTTCATCATACCAGAGTGATTCGCTGCCGAAGTTGATCAGACGTGCAACCAGTGCGACCCAAAGCAGGAAAAGCACGGCAAGGCGATACTTGTGCGGCTGCCGAGCCGGGTGGGTATCTAGCGGCGGACCCATATGTGTGGGAATACTTTCTGCATCGGCTGCCATGTTGGGCATGGTAGCACACGGTTGTGCTCGAGCAAAGGAGCAGGCGCTGAGGGAATACCTTTGGTAAAATGTCGGAGGCTCGGTACAATGGGGCGAGCATTGCGGGACGGGCGGTGGCCTGGCTCCAGACCGTTGGAAAGTGGTATGGCGACATCAACGCTTGAACCTATACCGCCGGCGCGACAGACTGCTCCCCTAAGCCGAGTGCCGGTAGAATATGGATCCCGCGTGCGGTTGCCTGCGGATGCTCTCGCCGTCCTGGTGGGGCTGCCGCTGCTGTGGGTGTTGTGGGTCGTCTCTGCACAGCCGGTGCTGGTGGAAGTAGACGGAGTGGCGCAAGCGGTGCGCACACACCGGGCGTCCGTGGGGGCGCTGCTGTTGGATTTGGGGCTGGAGGTCCATCCTGCCGACCGTGTGACGCCTGCCCTCGACCAACCCATCGGCACGCGCAGCGCCGGCGCAGTTCGCATTGAGCGCGCCGGGCCGGTGCAAATCGTGGTAGACGGCAAGTTGTTGCAAACGGCAAGTTGGGGCGAGACCCCGCGAGCCGTGTTGCAAGAGACGGGTGTTCGTTTCGACGATTATGATGCGGTGCTGGTGAACGGTGCGGCTCACGGTCTGGACGAGGTGTTACCGCCGCGTGCCGTGGTGAGTACCGGCTCACGGTTTGCTCCGTTGTATGCGTGGCAGCGCCGGACGGTGGAGCCGCTCCAACTGCGCGTAGTGCGCGCGGTGCCGATTGTGGTGGACGACGGAACGTTGCCCTTTACGATTCGCACAACCAGCCAGACCGTAGGCGAGGCGCTACGCGAGGCGGAAATCACGCTTTACTTGGGCGACCGTGTGACGCCCTCGCTTGGCAGCGAGGTAGGACCGGGGTTGCGTGTGGTGATCCAGCGCAGTACGCCTGCCTGGGTCGAGGTGGATGGGAGGACGATTAAGACGCGCACGCGCGGGGAGACGGTGGCGGATGCGCTAGCCGAGCTGCGTATCGGGGTTGCCGGGCTGGATCGGGTCACGCCGCCATTGGAAAACGCCCTGTACGAGAACATTAAAATCTCGGTGACTCGGGTCTGGGAGGACATCGAGATCTCTGAAGAGATTGCGCCCTTTGAGACGGTGTTTGTGCCGGATGCAAACCTGCCGATTGATACGCAGCAGGTTATTGCGCCGGGCGCGGAAGGGGTGACGCGTACACGCACACGTGTGACGTATGAAGACGGGGTCGTCGTGGCGCGCCAAGTGGAGGATACCTGGACGGCACAAGAACCGGCGGATCGCCGTATTGCCTATGGGCAACGGATCGAACCACAGACCTTCATCGCGCCGGACGGCACGCAGATCACTTACTGGCGCAAGATTCGTATGTTGGCGTCGAGCTATAGTGCGGGCACGGCGGGTGTTTCACCGGACAAGCCCTATTACGGACGGACCTATACCGGTGACCGCATGCGGTTTGGGATCGTGGCGGTGGACCCGAGTGTTATCCCCTTGCGCTCGCAGGTCTATGTGCCGGGGTATGGGATTGGGGATGCATTGGATATCGGGAGCGCGATTCGCTCTCGACGCATAGACCTGGGATACGATGACGACAATTTGGTGCTTTGGAATCGTTGGGTTGACGTCTATTTGTTATGGCCTCCGCCCCCGGCGTCGCGCATTACCTGGGTTGTACCGAACTGGCCGCGCGCACCGCAATAGCCGGAGCGGTCTGTGAGTCAAGTGGGCAGGTTGCTGCGGTCCCGGTTTGTGCGCCGGGGACTCTTGCTTGCCATTGTGCTGGCAGGCTTGACGTTGCGCGTCTGGAATGTGAATTTCGACCGCGGCATGGGCAGCCACCCGGACGAACGCAGCACCGCATGTTTTTACGCGCCGACCATCGGTTGGCCGCGCTCGTGGGACGAATTCCGAGACCCGCAACGCAGCCCTCTCAATCCTCTTTGGGATCGCAACCAGGGAACACGGCGTAGCTTCACCTACGGACATTTCCCGCTCTACCTGGGCGTAGGGATGGGGCAGGTGTTGCACAAGATTGCGCCGCTTGCGGCAACATTAGGCACCAACCAAGAAACGGTGGCGCTGATGGCGCGTGCCAACCGCGCGTGCGACGGCATCGCGGTTGCCGGGCGGCTGACCATCGCGTTGCTGGATACACTGACGATTGTACTGGTCTACCTCTTGGCGCGGCGGTGGACGCCGTTACGCAATACGGCGGCTCCGCTGCTGGCTGCCGCATTTTACGCCTTCACAGCCCAGGCCATCCAGCTTAGCCACTTTTTTGCCATGGACCCCGCCAGCACCACCTTTACCGTGCTGGCGGTCCTGGGGGCTGTGCTGATGGCGCAGCAACGCACGCTGGGCGCGGCCGTATTAGCCGGCGCAGGAGCAGGACTGGCGATTGCGTCGAAGTTCAGCGCGCTGCCGATCTTGGCCGCGCCTGTGGTCGGCGCGTGGGTATGGATCGTACATGCACGCGCCGGGACGCCAGCGCACTCGCTTGGGCCGGATGCACGCAGCCAAGTGCGCGGGCTGATGGGGATGGTGACGGCGTTGGTAGTGGCGGCGTTGACATTCTTCGCCACCTCGCCCTATGCGGTGTTGGATTGGCGCAATTTTGTCCAGGCGACGCTGGTGGAGCAAGGCCAAATGGTGCGCGGGGTGGCGGACTTCCCGTTTACCCGCCAATATCGCAACACCACGCCCTACATCTACTTTATCGAACAACAGGTGAAATGGGGAATGGGCTTGCCCCTGGGCTTGGTTGCGCTGGCGGGGACAGTGGTCGCGGGGGCGAGTTTGGCGCGCTCATTGTGGCGCGTAACGTTCACACGCACGCACACGTTCGCGCGGCTTCGACATGACGGTGCAGTGGTCAACTTGGTGGCGTGGAGTTGGCTCGTCCCCTATTTCGGGTTGACGGGGGCATTTTTGGCCAAATTCAACCGCTACATGAGTCCGGTGCTCCCCTTTATGGTGCTCTTTGCCGCGGTGTTGATCGCCCGGCTGTGGCGCGACGGCCTACCCTTACCGGAGCGGATAGGCAGAACGCGTGGACGCGCCGCCGGGCGCGTTGCCGCGTCGCTCTTGGGGATAGTCGCGCTGGTGGGGAGCGTAGGTTGGTCGCTCGCCTATGTGAACGGTGTTTACGGACGCGAGCACACCTGGATCAGCGCGAGCCGCTGGATTTATGAAAATGCGCCGCGGGGATCGGTGCTGTTGTGGGAGTTGTGGGATGATCCCTTGCCTAAGACCATCCCGGGTGAACCGGGCATGGATATGGGGAGCGCCGGTTTGCGCCACATTGACTGGAGTCCGTATGAGGAGGATACGGCAGAGAAGTACGCCATCCTCAAGGCTAAGCTGCGCGAGGCGGATTTTGTCGTTTATAGCTCCAAACGTATTTACGACAGCGTGGACGAGTTGCCCGAACGCTATCCCATGACGATTCTCTACTATGAGGCCATATGGGACGGGCGGCTGGGGTTTGAGTTGGCGGCGGAGTTTACGTCACCCCCGCGCCTGTTCGGAATCGTCTTCGACGACCGCCACGCGGATGAGAGTTGGAGTTTGTATGACCATCCCCAAGTGACCATCTTCCGCAAGGTGCGCGACCTCAGCGATGCGGAATTTGACGCGTTGTTCGACCGCGCCTGGGAGCGAGCCATTCCCTACTACCGCGGCGCGGACTCACCGCTCAGTCCGCTGCTGGAGCTTCTGGGGTTGGGCAGTTCGCCGGGAGCAAGCGAGCGGGGACTTGTGAGCGCGCTGGTGCGTTTGCTCAGCGGCACCGGGGGTAGAGAGCAGGCTCTGAGTGAAGAGCAGCTACGCCGGTTGCAATTGGACCGCCCCCTGGCGGAGTTGCCGCTGGTGGATGAGTATCGCTGGAACCATACGGCGTCGGCCTCGACGGTGGGCGCGGTGCTGGTCTGGTGGCTGGTGGTGTTTGTGTTGGGGCTGGCGGCTTGGCCGCTTGCCGCACTGGTGTTCGTGGATTTCCCCGACCGGGGCTATTTGCTGGCGCGCGGGCTGGGCTGGCTGCTGGCGGGTTGGTTGCTGTGGATGGGCGCGAGTGCCGGCTGGGTTCATAACACGGTACAGGCCGCGTGGTGGGCCGTCCTCCTCTTGGGTGTTGCCGGCGCGACGGTCTTCCGCTTCACGCGGGCAAGATTGCGGGAGGTTGTCGAGCAGCGACGCAGCC
>CAKZVN010000249.1 GCA_937922105.1 uncultured Litorilinea sp. | reverse complement strand
CCGGGCCAGGCAAAGATGGTCTCGACGATAAATGCGCCGCCCAGCAGGTAACCCAGGTGGAGACCCAACACGGTGCTGACGGGGATCAACGCATTGCGGAGCACGTGACGACGCAGCACCGCGCGCGCCGGCAGGCCCTTGGCGTGGGCTGTGCGCACATAGTCGGCGCTTTGGACTTCCAGGAGCGCGGCGCGCACCAAGCGAGCGACCACTGCGCTGGTGGGCAAGGCGAGGGTGACGGCGGGGAGAATCAGATGGCGTGTGCTGTCCGCGCCGAAAACAGGCAGCCAGCGTAGTTGTAACGCAAAGAGCATGACGAGGAGCAGCGCCAACCAGAAGCTGGGCAGCGCGACACCCAGATTGACCGCAGCCATGATGGCGGTGTCGGACCAAGTGCCAGCCCGGCGCGCCGCTAGTATGCCGGTCATCCCGCCCGCGATTGTCGCCAGGGTGGTCGCGGCGAGCGCGAGCCACAAGGTGTAGGGCAGGCGCTCCAACAGGAGATCGCGCACCGGGCGACCGCTGATGAGCGATTGGCCCAGATCACCGTGGCGGATGAGGTCGTGCAGAAAGATGGCGTAGCGCACGGGCGCGGGCCGATCCAGCCCCATCTCGTTGCGAAAGCGGGCTAGTTGCTCCGGCGATGCCGTTTCGCCGATGAGACCGGCGGCGGCATCGCCTGGAGCAGCCGTGAGGACAAAAAAGGTGACGGCGCTGACGGCGACTAGAACGAGGGTTGCGCCTAGAACGCGCCGGGCCAAGTGATGCAGCATGGTTTGCGTCTCACGATGGCAGTGTGGTGCTGTGGTTAGCGACCTATGACTTTGGCGTCGTTGACCAGGAGGCGGCCCATGTAACCGGGCTTGGCCCCCTGGATGCGATTGCTGACGGCGATCACATCTACCGGATAGTAGAGCGGCTGCCAGGGCGCATCGGCTAAGATCAGGCGTTGCGCCTCGACATAGAGAGCGGCGCGGGCCTCGGGGTCGAGGGTATGCGCGCCTGCTTGGAGCAATTCGTCCACGGCAGGGTTGCTATAGGCGACGCGGTTGGTGCTGCCGATGCGCGCGCTGGAGAGGAAGATGTTCAAGGCGTCGGGGTCGTTCCAGTCGTAACGCCACAGGAGGAACTCAAATTCGCCCGCACTGGTGGCTTCCATGACCGCGCGACTGTCCAGTTGCTGGATTTCCACCGGGACGCCGATGGCGGCGAATTGGGCTTGGAGCAGAGTGGCGATGGCCTCGTTGGGCTGGCGCGTGGAGGTGAGCAAGCGCCCTTGTAAGCGCACACCGTCGCGCGACCATGCGCCGTCGGCGGATTGGGTGAAGCCGGCCTCGACCAGCAAGGCCTGTGCGAGTGCCGGGTCGTAGGCTTGACCGGCTTCCGCCAGGGAGGGGTCGTAGCCGGGCAAGGTGGGTGGCAGGGGAGCATCGGCAACCTGGCCCAACCCACCCAGGGCTAAGGTGACAATCTCGGCCTTGTTCACGGCATGGGAGAGGGCGCGGCGCACCAGTACCTCGTCGAAGGGGGCACGCGCACAGTTGTAGCCGAGATAGATCAGGCTGTTGAGCACCGTCTCGTGCAGGGTGACATCCGGGTTGGCGCTCAGCTGGAGTTTGTGGCTCGGCTGATTGATGAAGAGCACGTCTACTTCACCGGTCTGGAGCGCGGCCAACTGGGTGGCGGCGTCGGGGATGACCTTGAAGACCATCTTGTCGAGATAGGGCGCGTTGCGATTGGTGACGGTTGCCGGCCCCCAGGCATAGTCCGGGTTGCGCACGAGGGTGATGGATTGGCCGGTCTGCCACTCTTCCAGGCGGAAGGGGCCGCTACCCACCAGCGTGCCGCCGCCGGCGGCATCGGCTGCGGCGATCGAGGCGGGGCTGATGATGGCGGCAAAGGGCATGCTCACCGTGCTCCAGAAGTTGGCGGCAGGTTCGTTAAAGACGAAGCGCACCGTCAGGTCATCCACGGTCTCGATGGCGGCAAATTGCGCGATACCCTCGTAGATGGGTGAGGCGGTTCCTACGGCTTTGAAGCGCTCGAAGGTAGTCTGTACCGCGGCAGCGTTGAGCGGTTCCCCGTCATGGAAGGTGACGCCCGGGTAGAGGGTCATGGTGATGCTGAGGCCGTCGTCGGCGACTTCCCAACTCGACGCCAGCGCGGGCAGGATGGTGTTGTCCACGTCCCGCACGACGAGGGTGTCGTAAAGATAGGGCAGGAGCAGGCTAAGACCGGAGTTGGGCGGACCTTGTGGGTCGAGCTTTGCCGGCTCGGTGGTCATGGCGCGGACGAGCACGGCTTCGGCAGGGGGCGCAACAGGCGCAACCGACGGCGCGACGGCGGGCGCGCAGGCGCTGAGAACAAGAAGCGCAAGCAGGAGGCCGGAGAGAGACCGGCGCGACAGGGTGTTCATGCGGTCACACTTTCAGGAATGGGGCGGGTAGAAAGACTCGACCACAGTTGGGTCGCGGTTTGCTGGGCTTGGTGAACACAGTCGGGAATGCCGATCCCACGGTAGGGGCTGCCCGTGACATAGAGACCGGATGGCAGGGCTGCTTCGATGGCGGCGACG
Source organism: uncultured Litorilinea sp. (assembly GCA_937922105.1). Classification (GTDB taxonomy): domain Bacteria; phylum Chloroflexota; class Anaerolineae; order Caldilineales; family Caldilineaceae; genus QEUY01. The sequence goes on along the minus strand of CAKZVN010000249.1, from coordinate 3,103 downwards.
CGCTCCAGATGACCGACATCGTACTGGGGCGTGGCGTTGTACCAGCGGTAGATGCGGTGGAGCACGGGCGTGGCGTTGATGCCCATGAGCGCGCGCAACTCGGCACGTGCGACGGCAAGGATTTCGTCGTCGTTGCGGTCTACGATGGCGGGATTGCGCGAGCCGCCGAAGAAGACGCGCAAGAGCACATGGTCCGCCGGTGCGCGATGGTTGAACTTGGTGGAACTCCAGGTGATGGCGTTGATGGGCCGTTGTTCGCTGCGCGGAATGACGATGCCGAACCCGTTGAGGGGGTGGTTTATGTCGGCGCGGCGGAAACCGAGCGAGATGGTGCCGGTGCTGACGTAACGAATGGCGTCCAGATGTGCAGCAGCCGCGGGAGCAAAGCTGCGGACAAGATCGGCGGCGGCGAAGGTGGGCGTAGCCAGGACGACCGCTTGGGCATCCAGCGTACTGCCATCGCTGAGGGTCAGGCGATAGCCTGCCGGAGACGCAGGGCGGATGGCGGTGACGCCGGTGTTGAAGCGCAGATCGCCGGTGAGTTTGGCGACCAGTGTGTCTACCAGTTCCTGGGTGCCGCCTTGGAGCGAGACAAACATGGAGAGTGGCTTGGCGGACGGCGCGGCGCCGGGCGCGCCCGATGGGGGCGGGCTGCCATGACCGCTGCCGTTGCGCCGCGACGCCAACATGCCGCGGATGATGCTGCCGTGTTGGGCCTCGATCTCGCGGAAGCGGGGAAAGGTTGCCAGCAGGCTTTGGCGTTCGGCCTCGGCGTTGTAGATGCCGGACATGAGCGGCTCGGCGATCTTGTCCAGCGCCTCGTCACCCAAGCGGCGGCGAATGAAATCGGCCAAAGTCTCGTCCTGGTTGTCGCGCTTGGGGGGAATGAACAAGTCCAGGCCCATGCGCAACTTGCCCAGCGGGGAGATGAGCGGGGAGAGGGCAAAGGGCATGAAGCGCGTCGGCACAATCAGGAGGACGCCGTCGGGCAGCGGGGTCGGCTTGCCCTTGTGGAGGACGAAGACCTTGCGCTGATGGTCGTTGGTGCCGAGCAGGCGATCGCCCAGGCCGATCTCGCGTGCCAGCTGCAAGGCCCAGGGCTTCTGGGTGATGAAGGAATCGGGACCGCCCTCGATGACAAAAGGGGTGTCGCTCGTGCCGAAGCCGGTGACGGTCTCAGTCTGAATCTTGCCGCCGGGATAGGGGCTGCGCTCGAGAAGGGTGTAGACGAGGGGCGCGCCTGCGCCGGCAGCTTGGCGCTGGAGGTAGTAGGCGGTGGCAAGACCGCTGATACCGCCGCCGACGATGGCGACTTGGGTCACGGTGTGAGTGGGTATGGTGGCGTTGGAACGGTTGCGTTGGGTCATGGGGCTGGCGTCACATTCTTGCGCTGAGCGGCTCGTAGGTGCAGAACGGTTCCTCACCCAAATAATCCAGGGTCATGCCGTAGGCGCGGGCGCGACAACCGCTGCACACGCGCTTGAATTCGCATAGACCGCATTTACCGCCTAATAGATTGGGGTCGCGCAACTCGCTGAAGAGGGGCGAGCTTTCCCAGATAGTACGGAAGGGTTGGCGACGGATATCGCCTGCCTCGACGGGCAGATAGCCGCATGGGAAGACCTCGCCGCGATGGCTGACAAAACAGACTCCGGTGCCGGCTAAACAGCCTTTGGTGGCGGCTTGCATAGCCTGGCGCGGGTCGGAGCTGCCGGGGGGCGCGGCATGGGGATGACCGCTGGCGCCTTTGTGTGCCTGGCGATGCATACTCTGCGGGCGTTCGCGGATGATGCCCTGGCGGCGCTCCTCGGCTTGGCGCTGGCGGACGATGCGGAAATAGTGGGGCGCGCAGGTTGCCTTCAACTCGATGCTGCCCTCCATTTCGGCGTCGTACATCCAATTGAGAATTTCTTCGTACTTAGCCGGGGTGATCTGTTGGTCTTCCGCGATCTCCATGCCGCAGCCCACGGGCACCAGCAGGAAGAGATGGAGCGCGACCGCGCCGGTCTGCTTGGCGAGTTCTAACGTAGCAGGCATCTGGTGGGCGTTGTGGTTGGCAACGGTCGTGTTGATTTGGAACGGGATGTCATGGGCGCGCAGATGGCGGATGCCTGCCAGCGTGCGCTCGAACGCGCCGGCGCCGCGAAAGAGGTTATGGGTGGCGGCATCGGCGCCGTCAAAGCTGATGCTGACGCGCTGGATGCCGCTTGCCTTGATGCGGCGCGCAACGTGATCGTCAATCAGTGTGCCGTTGGTTGCCAGCGCAACGATGAGACCGGCGTCGGCAGCGTGGCGAGCGATGTCAAAGATGTCGGGCCGGAAGAGCGGCTCACCGCCTGAGAGCACGAAGATAGGACGCGCAAAGGCGGCAATCTGGTCAATCAGGTCAAAGGATTCGGCGGTGGTCAAGTCTTGGGGGAGGAGCTGGTCGGCAAGCGTGATGCGCCGACAATGGATGCACGCCAGGTTGCAGCCGGCGGTTGTCTCCCAGAAGATGAGACGGGGTGGCGGGTAGGTCGCAGCCGGTTCGGCAGAGACAATGGGTGCAGGATGAGGCATGAGGAGGGTCCTTTCTGGCGCCGTACCTTCGTGATCACCGCCGGTGACGGGGTAGCCGCAGGCCGGCAGAGAGACGGAAAAATCTATGTTAATCTATGCTTTTCTGAGGTAACCCTGGCGAAAAGTATACATGGACCGGTCGTCCACGGCAAAGGGTTAGGTGCAACCTTTTTTCGGGACATTTGTCCCGCATGAACGGGGTGGCATCCATCCGCGGTGCAAACTGAAATTCGATTCTCGCAAAATGTTTCGGCGATGCTTCGCTCTGCTCAGATAACGATTCGCTCCTGAATGTGGGCATCCTGTTCAGGGATTTGTGTTTTTCGCCCGTATGTGCTATAAAGTAAGTGTGCAGAATGCCTCTGGGGATGAACGGTTTCGACGGGGCAGGCTGTCCTTTGATTGCAGGCCGTAGAGCGTCGACTACGTAAAAATAGGCGCACACCTATAAATGCCAACACTGGCAAAGTCTTTGCTTTCGGTACCGCCAACGTCGCTCCGGCTGCGGTGGCTGCCTAAGTAAAGCAAAGGACCCTACGCACGT
>CAKZVN010000248.1 GCA_937922105.1 uncultured Litorilinea sp. | reverse complement strand
ACGGCGTTGATTCGTCACCGGCATACCGCTCGCCGTGACGCTTTACGTGAAAACTTCGTGAATCGAACTGATTTCATTCTAACCGATGGTGCAGGGAATAGCGAACTCCTCCCGGAGCGGAGACCATTTTGGAGGGGAGATCGGCTGCGGAGATTGTACCGGGACGGACGAACCGTCGCACGCGCGTTGTCTGACTGGTCAATGCGCGGACTTTGCGGTAGGATACAAGCGCCCCATCGAAGCATCGTCACCATTGCTATCGCATCAGCACCGAATCGCCGGCTTTTTCAGCCAAAGTCGCCGCGGGCATCGTCCCCTTGCTCGATTCGTTGGGCCGCTTTGCGCTTTTGGGCGCAGAAAGGAGTTCGCGATGGCGCAGAACTCGACGACGGCGCTCGCGCCGGCACGGCGTCATGCCGTGGTGATCGGCGGCAGCATGGCAGGCTTGATCACCGCCAAAGTCCTGAGCAAGCACTTTGCTCAGGTCACGATCCTGGAGCGCGACCCGGTGCCGGATCGCCCGGAGGCCCGCAAAGGGCAGCCGCAGACGCGCCATTTGCATACCCTGCTGCCCCTGGGCTACCAGATTCTGGAGCGCTATCTCCCCGGTCTGACCGAGCAACTGCGCGCCCACGGCGCCATCGTCGGCGATGTGACCAATCGCGCGCGGTGGTATGTGCAGGGCGGCTATCGCCGGCCCCATGTGTGCGGGTTGGTCGGCGTGTTGGCGACGCGCCCGCTTCTGGAATGGCTGGTGCGCCGCCAAGTGTCGGCAACGCCCAACCTCACCTACCAGGATTGCACCGATGCTGAGGGGTTACAGTTCGACCCGCCGGGCGCGCGGGTTACGGGAGTCCATGTCACTATGCGGGACGGTGCGCCACATCCTGCGTTTGTGGAGAGCGACCTGGTGGTGGATTGCAGTGGGCGCGGCTCTGCCGGACCGAAGTGGCTGCGTGCTGCCGGGTACGCGCCCCCTGCCGAGACTGTGGTCACGAACCAGGTGGGCTATGCCTCGCGCCTCTATCGTCGCAAAGCCGACGATTGTCCCGGTTACGACACGGTGCTGGTCCAGGCGACACCGCCGGGCGGCAAGCGCGGCGTCTTCATCTTCTCGGTGGAGGATGCGCGCTGGCTTGTTACCATGGGCGGCTATCATGGCGATCACCCCCCGGCGGATGAGGGAGGCTTTTTGGAGTATGCACGGTCGCTGCCCGCGCCCGACGCCTATGACCTGCTGATCAAGCTGGAACCCGTCAGCGACATCGTGCTGCACAAATTTCCCAACAGCCTGCGTCGCCATTACGAGAAGCTGGCGCGTTTTCCCCAGGGCTATCTGGTTCTGGGCGATGCCGTCGCCAGCTTCAATCCCATCTACGGTCAGGGGATGACGTCGGCCCTCGCCCAGGCCGAGGCGCTGGACCAGGTGTTGGCTGCACAGCCGGATGCCGCGCGCTTGGCGCCCATCTTCTTCCGTCGCGCCGCCAAGATTGTGGACCTGCCCTGGCGCATGGCGGTGGGCGAAGACTTTCGCTACCCGGAGACAACCGGCCCCAAACCGTTGGGCACGGATTGGCTCAACGCCTATGGTACGTTGGTCCAACGCGCCACGCACCGCGACATCAAGGTCTATGACACTTTTGTGCGCGTCATGAGCCTGATCCAGTCGCCGCTGGCGCTCTTTCACCCGGAGATTGTCTGGCGGGTCTGGCGTGCCACCAGGTCCGCAGCGTCCTTGTGACGGAGGGCGCGTCGTTGCGCTTTGGGGTTTGGGGCTTGTCGCCGGATCAGGTACGCTGGAACCGCGCAGCGGCGCGCATCATCGCATAAGACAAGGAATACTCATCCAGATGACCGCCATCCACCGTTCGCTCTATCGTGCCCAAGCCAAACCCGGACAGGAGGAAGCCGCCGTCGAAGCCTTGCGCCGGCGTGTCGCCGCCTTTCCGGTGGCGTTGGTCCCCGGCGCGCTGTTAACCGTCGCCCTCTTTCGCTTCGCGCGCGAGTTTTTCGCCTATTGGGAAAGCATCGCCCAACCGGTAACACCGGACGCGCTCTTCGGCGATTGCGCGGCGACGCTGGAAGCATGGCCCGGCGCGCCTACCCCGCGCTCCTTTGTGCCCATGCTGGATATCTACCATTGCCAGACACCCGCGGATGTGGACCATTGGCGGCGCAGGTCGCCCATCGAGCGCGTCTCCGGGCGCTTGGCGCGGCTGAACCCTGACTGGGCGAGCAGCTACATTTTCTATCACTACCAATTACAGGAGGAGCGCCCAGGCAGCATTGACAAATATGCGCTCATCGGGTTGCACGAGACCGTCATCTTTTTCTATCAAGAGTTCCCCGCGGTGGTCGAGCCGCCGCGCATCCCCGGTAAACTCACCACGACCCACACACCCGACCAGTGGCACGAGGTCATGTTCCCCCATTTCCATCGCTGGGAAGACACGCCGCCCGACCATGCCATCTGGCGCCCCCTGGACTTGGTCATTCACCGTGGGATGGACTCTATCCTTTGATCTCTTCCACGCGTCTGGTTCAAAACGTTAACTGCCCGCCGTCAATCACCAGCTGCGCGCCGGTGATGAAGCCCGAATCGGTGGAGGCCAAATAGGCGACAGCCGCCGCCACTTCCTCGGCCTCACCGAATCGCTGCATGGGAATTTTGGTGAGATAGTTGCGCACCCACTGGGGATTCTCGGTCGCGGCGCGGGTCAGCGGCGTCTTGATCAGCCCAGGACAAACGCTGTTGACGCGAATGTTGTGCGGCCCTAGCTCGATCGCCATGGTCATGGTCAACCCGACCACGCCGAACTTGGACGCGTTGTAATGGGCCAACTCGGCTTCGCCCACCAAGCCGTTGGTGGAGGCCAAGTGGACGATGCGCCCTGGGATGCCCTGCGCCACCATGTAGCGCGCCACCACCTGCGAACAGTAAAAAACACCGGTCAGATTGACCGCCAGAATCCGGTCCCACGTCTCGTCGCGAATTTCCAGGAACGGCTCAACAGCTGCGATGCCCGCAATCGCAGCCAGCACATCCACGCGCCCATAGGTCTCCAATGCCGCGGCGAGCATGGCTTCCACCTCGGCGCGGCGGGTCACATCCACGTGGAGGGCGCGCGCCTCGCCCCCCGCGGCGCGGATGGACGCGACTACTTCCTGCGCGCCTTCCAGGTTGCGGTCTGCGGCGATGACTGCGGCGCCCTCTGCCGCTAGGCGACGGGCTGTGGCGGCGCCGATGCCGCTCGCCGCGCCGGTCACAATCGCGACTTGATTTTCAAAACGATGCATGGGGTCCTCCTTCGTGTTGGTAGATTGGTTGGTTCGGCCCGCAAGCCGGACGGCTGAGCCGGTGTACGCTGTGAGCGGTTGCGCCAGAGTCACTGTAGCCGATTGCCCGGCGCGATGCAATCGGCCGACCCGGTTTACCCTGGTAGCTTTGACGATTCCGGGGGGTTGGGATACACTTGGCCCAAGATACGCGCTGCCGTGATTGCGCCCCCTTAGCTCAGAGGATAGAGCAGTGGTGTCCTAAACCATGTGCCCAGGTTCGAGTCCTGGAGGGGGCGCCATGTGGTGGAATGTGCGGCAAGCCGTGACGCGGAAAGGATCACCCCTATGCTAGCCGGCAAGATCGCACTGGTCACCGGCGCATCGCGCGGGGTCGGTCGTGCCATTGCGCTGCGCCTTGCCGAGGAAGGCGCAGACGTGATCATCAACTACCTGCGCAAGGGCAAGGCTGCGCGCGAGGTTGCCGCGGCGATTGAGGCAATGGGACGCCGCGTGCGCGTGGTGAAGGCGAACGTGAGCGATCCCGCCGATATCCAGCGTCTGGTGGACGAAGCCCGTGACTTCGGTGGGCTGGACATCGTGGTCTCCAACGCGGCGTCGGGGGTGATGGAGCCGGTGCTGGCGATCACCGAGAAGCACTGGCAACACACCCTGAACACCAATGCACGGGCTTTTTTAACATTGGTGCAAAAGAGTGTGCCGCTTTTGACCGCGCGCGGGGGCGGCGCCATTGTGGCGTTGAGCAGCTCCGGCGCGCGTCGCGTCGCCGACGGCTACGCGCTGGTGGGGACGTCCAAAGCTGCGTTGGAATCCCTGGTGCGTTATGCAGCCGTGGAACTGGCGCCGCGCGGGATTGTGGTCAACGCGGTCAGTCCCGGTCTGATTGACACCGACGCGGCGCACTTTTTGCCCAATGCCGACGAACTATTGGCCCAGGTTCATGCCGCAACACCTGCCGGGCGCTTGGTCACGGTGGAGGATGTGGCGGATGTGGTGGCGTTTCTGTGTTCCCCGCGCGCCAAGATGATCGTGGGCCAAACGATCATCCTCGACGGCGGCTATGACTTGATCTATCGCTGAGCACAGACGGCGCACGATGGGGCGAGAGGAGCAGGGCGTTGCTCGCTTCATCTCCGGCACGTGGACGTTTAACCATCCCACCGGCGCAAGAGAATTGACGCATTCTGCCCCCCCAAGCCGAAACTGTTGGAGATGGCATACTCCACGGCGAGCTGGCGCGCGTGGTGGGGCACGTAGTCCAAGTCGCACTCCGGGTCAGGCGCGTCCAAGTTGATGGTGGGGTGAAGCCAACCGGTTGCCAGCGACTTGACCGTCACCACAGCTTCGATGCCGCCCGCCGCGCTCAAGAGATGGCCCAGCATGGACTTAGTAGAGTTGACCGCAATGTTATAGGCGTGTTCCCCCAGCACGTTCTTGATGGCACGCGTCTCAGCGATGTCGCCTTGGGGGGTGCTGGTGCCGTGGGAGTTGACATACCCGACAGCCGAGGCAGGCACGCCTGCATCCTTGAGCGCCATGCGCATGGCGTTGGCGGCTGATTCGCCCGTCGGGTTGGGCGCAATGTAATGATAGGCGTCGGCGGTGGCGCCGTAGCCCACCAGTTCGCAGTAGATACGCGCCCCGCGCTTTAGGGCGTGGCTCAGGCTCTCCAACACCAGGATCCCCGCCCCCTCACCCGGCACAAAGCCGTCGCGGTCGCGGTCAAACGGGCGGCTGGCCCGCTCCGGTTCATCGTTGCGCTGGGTCACCGCGCCCATGCTGCAAAAGCCCCCCAACACGGTGGGAAAGATGGCAGCCTCGGTCCCGCCAGCGATCATGACTTGGGCGCGCCCGCTGCGAATGACTTGGGCCGCGTCACCGATGGCTTGGGTTCCCGCGGCACAGCCGGTGGAGACGGTGTTGTTATAGCCCAGGAGTTGATAGGCTTTGCTGATGGCGTAAGCCGCCATGTTGGGGGTGATCTTGACCACCAGAAAGGGCGAGACGTGGGCCGGGCCGTTGCGCTCGATCTCCAGCGTGGCGGCTTCGGTGTCTTCAATGCCGCCGATGGTGTTGCCCAAGAGCACGCCCATCTGGGTGCGGTCTGCGCCGTCGAACTCCAGCCCGGCGTCGTTGATGGCTTCGCGCGCCGCAGCCAACGCCAACTGGGCAAAACGACTCATGCGCCGCCACTGTTTTTGCGGAAAGAGCGCCGCGGGGTCGAAGCCTTCCACATAGCTGGCAATGCGCGTGGCAAAGGCATCGGCCAAAAAGTGGCGGATGCGCCGGATGCCGGAGCGCCCCGCCAACAATGCCTGCCAGAGAGAGGGCACATCCAAACCGAGTGCACTGACAGACCCGAGGCCGGTGATCACGACCCGTTCTTGAACCGACATGACGTCTCCTTCGGTGGGCATCGCCTTGCTTGCCCGACACAGCGCGCGCCGGGTGGATACCACAAGGCGGAATCGGCACAGATTCTGCGTCACCGCATTGTAGCACACCCAGGCAAATTTCCGCCCAGCCGATCTGCAAGTTCAAGATAGGGGATCGCTTATCTGCCCAAAATTTCGGCCTTCATCGCACGTGCAAGAGACGTTCTGCCGCGCGTCGCGCTCCGCTGATATTGGGTGCAACCGGTCCCAGTTCCAACTCGGCCAGTGGTCCGCAGGTGTATAACCCTGGTGTCCAGCACAATGTGCTGTCCACAATCGGATAGCCACAGGGAGCCGTGGGCAAGTCGTGTGTAACGATGGCTTGCTCCAACCAATCGCCGCCCGGTCGCGTGCGCTCAAAGCCGGTAGCCAGTACCAAACAGTCACCCCGTAACGTGGTGTCCCTTTCCAGGTGTAAGGCAATCGTGCCGTCTGCCTCGCATTGCGCTGCGACTGCCTCGTTGATGACAAGGTTCATAGCGCCGGACGCCAGGCACTCGTCCAAACTGCGCCCCACGTCATGGGGCATTGTGCCGCGGTGGCGCGCATCCTGAATGAGTGCGCGCCGTTTTCGGTAGTCGCGCGTGTGCGTAAACTTGGTCATGCATTTGGGACCATTCCAACAAGAGGGACTGTCGAAATGGGCGCGACGCAACGGATGGCGGCTGAGGAGAGTGACCGTGCCGGGGCGACGCTGGGCCAACGCCAGCGCAATCTGGACGGCTGTGATGCCGCCCCCCACCACCAGCACGCGTTGCCATGTTTGCAGCGTGTTGCGATGAAAGGTTGGGGCGAAGCAATGGTGGACGTTTGCGCCCTGCGCCTGGAGGCTGCGCGCCCATGCAGGCCAAGCGGCTTCGGTGCGACCAATGGCGAGCAGAACGCAGCGGGCCTCCAGCGCCCCTTGGTCAGTCTCCACGCGCCAACCAGTGCGCAGGCGTATGAGCTTATGCGCCTGTCCCTGACGCAAACAGCTATCGAGCCGGTACGTGTGGACCACATGCATCGCATGGGCCTGGAAGAGCAAATAGGCCGGGCGATGATACGGATCGCGATAGCTGCGTAGATAGCTCCCCTGGGGGGAACGCGCAAAGCGATCCAGGTCGTCAGGCGTCAAGCCGATGTGGTGGACATTAGGCGAGCGGAGATAGTCCATCTCGACGGCCTCGGTGAGCCGGCTCCAGCGCGCCAGCAGAGTAGGGTGCGGGTCGAGAATCGCCACTCGGTCGCGGGGGACGCCTCCGCGCTGTTGGAGAACATGGGCGACATGTGTGCCGTGAATGCCGCCGCCGATAATCAGCCAGTTGAGCATGGGTTAAGGATGTTGCTTGTTCAAGTGGTGAGCAGAGCCAGGAAGGGGTCCGGATAGGCGCACCAAGCCTCTGGCCCGGCGGCAAGTTCTTGGTCGGTGAGTAGGCAGCTATCCAGCGCAGCGATCAACCCCGCGCGGTCCATCTCCACGCCGATCACGACCAATTCCTGGCGCGCCGGTCCTGCACCGGGTATGTCCTCCACAATCTCGTCGTATTCTTCTAACACGCCGGTATCCTCGCCTGGCTGCACAGGAGGATCCCAGTTCGTCCCAGGGGCCGAAGAATTCGATGGTCAAGAGAT
>CAKZVN010000247.1 GCA_937922105.1 uncultured Litorilinea sp. | reverse complement strand
CCTTCTTCGTCTATGTGGGCGGTGGGGCCGAGCGCGAGGCGGTGGAGAGCCGCGCGGTGCTCAAATATGTCACTGTCGAGCAGGGCTTGACCCACAACGCGGTCAATCTCTATTCGTCGGAGCGCCTGAGCCGGGCCGTGGATTTGATCATGAACTCGTACCAGACCGACTATCCGGTGCTGGATTTGAGCGGCAAATTTATCGGCGTTTTGACGCGCCCGCAATTGATCCAGGGGCTGCGCGACGCCGGGCCGGAGGCACGCATTGTAGACTTCATGACCCCGGCGGACAAAGTGCCGGTGGTGGCGCCCTCGGATACGCTAGCCGAGGCTTGGGAGCGCATGGCTGCCGCCGGGTCGCGCGTGGTTGCCGCCAAGCGCGGTTCCCAGTTCTTGGGGCTGATCACGCTGGAGGATATGAACGAGGTCTTCCAGGTCATGGGCGCCGCTATGGCTGCGGGCCACAAACCGGACTCCTTAGCCGGCGAGCAGCCTGCGGTAACGCCGCCGATCGCAGAGCCGCCACGGTCAGGCGATAGTACGCCTAGCAGCGACAAACCCGGCGAGCGCAGCGCTGCCGATGCCTGAGTTTGTCGGACATTGGGGCACCCTCTATTATCGCGACTACGGACCCGACGCGGCGCCCGCAGGCGCGGCACGCGAGCAAGTGCCCACCGTCGTGCTGCTGCACAACTTCATGAGCACGGGGCGCATGGCGTGGGGAGCGATTGCCGATGACCTGCGCGCCGGCTATCGGGTGATCGTGCCCGACTTGCCGGGTCACGGCAAGTCGCGCGGTCACCCGCCTGGGTTTGAGCATCGTGCAATGGCTGTTGAGATCGCGGCGCTCTTGACCGCGCTGGGGTTAACCCAAATCCATCTTGCTGGATGCAGCGCGGGCGGGATGCTCGCGGCCTGGCTGTTGGAGGACGGCCTCGCCCACCCGGCGACATTGACGCTGGTCAGCAGCACCTATAGCGTCAACCCGGCAACCACCGGCATCGAGCCGGATTTGCGCCCGGAGAGCTTTCGCGCCGGCGCAACCTGGCTGGAGTCCACGGCCCGTCTGCATGACGAGTACCAGGGCGCAGGCTACTTTGAGGGGACGTTGCTGCCGGCCTTTCGCGCCCTGACGCCACACACTACGCTGGACCTGCCCCTGGCACGTTTGGCGCAATGGACACTACCTGTCTGTCTGATTCACGGCGCGGAGGACGAAATCTTCCCCGCAGGCCTGGCACAGCAGATGCACGCTGTTCTGCCCGACAGCGAGTTACACCTTGTGCCCGACCAGGGACATGCGCTCCTCTTCCGCCGCACCCGTGTGGTGGGCGGCCTGTTGCGCGATTTTCTGACACGGCGTGGCGACGGCCCTTCGCCGCGTGACTGATTCGCTCCTGATACACCAAACGTGCTGTTCTTCCCGGTAGCGACGCGTCTCCGGAAAGGCGCCGGAGGTAATTGACCCACTCCCTGCCGCGACGATCACGCGATGCCGCGGCCCGCAATGCGCATAGCCTAGAGGGTTGCATCATGTTTCACAGCCAATTGCCCATTAAGATTGCCCCCTCCATTTTGACCGCGGACTTCGGTCACCTGGCCCAGGTGGCGCAAGCCGCCGAGCAGGGCGGCGCCGACTATTTGCACTTGGACGTCATGGACGGGCGCTTTGTGCCGAATCTCTCCTTCGGGCCGATGGTTATCGAGCGTATCCGCGCGGCGACCGCTTTGCCGTTGGATGTGCATTTGATGATCGAAGAACCGGAGCGCTACTTGGCCGACTATGCCCACGCCGGTGCAACCCTGATCACCGTTCACGCCGAGGCGTGCCGCCACCTGCACCGCACGGTGCAAATGATCGCGGAGCTAGGCTGTCGCTGTGGTGTAGCCCTCAACCCGGCAACACCGTTGGAGGCCGCGCGCGAGATCGTCCCCTTTGTGGACATGATCCTGGTGATGAGCGTCAACCCCGGCTTCGGCGCCCAGCGCTTTATCGAGACTAGCACCAACAAGTTGCGCCGCATGCGCCACTTGCTGGACGATCTCAACCCGCTGTGCGACCTGGAGGTAGACGGCGGGGTGGATGTGCACAACATTGACGATGTGGTGCGCGCCGGAGCCAACGTCATTGTCGTCGGCAGCGCGGTCTACAATAGCCGCGCCACGCCGGGCGAAAATATCGCTGCGCTGCGTGAGGCTGCAAGCCGCGCGCGCTATCAAGAGGTATAGGAAGACGGACAAACACCGCTCGGTCAACGCAAACAGGGGCGAACCAACTCGCCCCTGAAGCGGTTGCCAATGCCTTGCTTGTCAGCTGCGCACTACGCGCAATAAACGAGGGAGACGATTCAAATCGCCCTAAAGTACCTTGACCACCACCGGGGCCTTGTTCCAAAGCTCTTCCAGCCGGTAATAGTCACGTGCTTCCTCGGTGAAGAGATGGACAATCACGTCCCCATAATCCAATAAAACCCAGCCGCCCGTGCGATTCTCCGCCCCCTCGATACCCAGAGGGCGAATGTTTTGCTCGATGCGCAGGGTCTCCAACAATTCATCTTCGATGGCTTTGGCTTGGCGCTCGTTGTCCACCGTGGCGATCACGAAATAGTCGGCGATGGATGTCTGCTCATGAATGTCCAGCAGGACAATGTCCGTGGCTTGTTTTTCCTCGATCAGGTCCACGACCTGATGCGCGAGTGCGTGGCTATCCAGAAGTCCCTCCTTGCTTAAACGCTGCTCGATCCAACCCCTACCGAAAACGAATCGCGGCGTCCCGGCGGTTCCTGTCGCCGGTGCACTTCATGATGAACAAGCCGCCGCGTGATCAGTAAGGATAGCACATCTGTTTGCAAAACTCAAGCATGAATCGCGCGGCGACAGTGCGACTCCGATGCGTCTCAGCGGAAAGCGTCCATCGCAGCGGCGCGCTGGATGGTGACCGCGGGCGCAGGCGGCGCAGGCGGCAAGCGGTAGCCGCGCACCACCACCACGGGACGCCCCTCGTTGCTCTGTCCCATGATCAAGCTGGCAGCCGCAGCCAACTCGTCGGCAATGCACTCTTCGCTGCTCATCAGTTCATAGCCGAAGAGATCGCGCAGCCCGCGCTGATTCCAGACCGGCGGCAAGCCGGCGCAGCCGATGCAAACCCCCACCGTGCCGATGCGCCAGGCGCGCCCGTGGCTGTCGTTGATGATCACCGCGGGGGCTACCCCCGTGAGTTCAGCGAGCCGCGCGCGCAGCCGCGCGGCGCTGGCATCCGCATCCTCAGGCAACAGGGCCAACGTCTCCCCGTGCGGCTCACCGTCCGCCTGTTCCTGCGCGATGTTGCTGCGGTCCACGCCTGCGTTGGCGCACACCCATCCGGCCCGCTGCTCCACCACCAACAGCCCACGGCGGGCGCGCACAATGGCGCGGCTGTCATCCAAGATCACTTGCACGTGGCGCGGCTCTTTGCCCACCAACGCAGCCAATTCCTGGGCTTGCGGAGAGGGGGTCACCGTGTCCAGTCGCACCAAACGCCCTTCGGCCTTGCTCACAATCTTTTGGGCCAGCACAAGAATATCACCGGGTTGGAGCGCGTCACCCTGCGCAGCCAAACCCTGCGCGATGAGTGCGGCTAGGTCGTCACCGGGTTGAATGAGGGGAAAATCACGAATCGGGAAAAGAGTTAGGCTGCTCATGGCGCGGTTGGTTTTCTAGGATGTGTGGACGAGTAACGCGGGCCGGGAGTTAAGCGCCGCGCAGGAAATAGGCACAGACAACTTCGAGCACGCCGCCCCCCACGGCTAAGGCTTTGTCGGATACGGTGAAACAATAGGCGGGACGGGCGCGCGGGTCCAGATCACCGATCTTCATGCCCGCCTCAACACGCACGCTCGGATGGATCAACCCGCGCACCACGCCGGCAAAGGGCGCCAGCACCGGCGCCGGCGCAGCCTCGCCCTCCCCCACCGTGGCGAGCAGCGTACCAGCCGCGACCGTATCGCCGATGGCACAGTGCGGGGTGACATAGCCCGCCTGGGGCGCGCGCAAGACACGTGAGGCGGTGGGCGGCAACCCGGGTAGCGCACCCGGCAACCCGGTATCGGGCGCTGCGCTCCCCTGGCGCAGGACGCGACCCAACTCATGACCGCGGTCGGTTTCGATGACCGCGTGGCAGTCCACCCCGACAGTGAAGCCCGGTCCCAATGCCACAACCAGCGGTGCGTCTTCCAGCCGTGTACCGGTGTTCTGTTTCGCCATGATGGCGTCCACCAACACTGCTGGGCGCAGGCGCTTGACGAGGGTGGCGGCGGGGTCAACCACCAGCGGGATCACGCCGCGCGCCAAGACGACGCTCACCTCGTCCGCGGTGCACCGACGCGCTTCCACCCCCTCCACCTGGGTGACACCGTCAAAAATGGCCTGGGCAAAGGCCGCCATGCGTCGCACGGTCAGCGGATAGGGCAGTTCGGTCATGACCACGGCAAAGCCGGCGCGGTGGAGTCGCAGCGCCACCCCGCTGGCTAAATCGCCTGCGCCCTTGACCAGGATGGGACCGAACTCACGTGCGTTCATGATGGGGCAGGGACAAACCGATAGCCGCGCCCGCGCTCATTTTCAATCACACCAACCGGCGGCATCGCCTGGCCGAGTTCCAGGCGCAGACGCCGGATGGCTTCTTGCACGCGGCGGGGCGAGGCGTCGGGACGTTTCCAGACATCGGCGAGCAATTGCTCTGTCGAGACCACCTCGTTGGGATGCTGCTGGAAATAGCGCAGCAGCGCGCGCTCGATCCTGGTCAGATCGGCGAAGATGGCGTTCTCCACCGTCTCGGCGGCAGGACGCGGCGGAGAGGGCATCGTCACACCGCTGAGCCGATTGGCAAGAAATTCGGCAAAGAGCGGCGAAAATAGGCGATACCCCAGGTCGTCATAGACCACCATCCCCTGGTTGATCAACCAATTGAGCGTGGGAATGTGTTCGCGCGCCGTCTGGTTGAGGGCCATGTGCCCCTGGATCAATTGTTTGATCAACAGCAGCAGGATACGCCCGTCAATGCGCGCGGGCGGCTCTTGCAAAGTGCGCCAGTAGGTGACAAAGAGCAAGCGTCCATGTTCCGCCAAGCGCAAGCGCAACAGAGGAAGATGCTCCGGGCCAAAGGATTGACCGGGCGCGGGCATGGTCTGTAGCTCGCCGATCATGTCGGAGACTCGGCGCAGCAGAAAGGGATGCCCGCCGGTGAGGGCCAAAAAGTCGTCGCGAAGGAGGGTCAACGCCGGATAGCGGGCAACCGTATCAGCCAACCACTGGCGCGCCGCGTCCGGTTCCAGCAAGCCGAGGAGCAGTTGGGTCATGACGTTGAAGAGTGGCGACGCGGCCAATTCGCGATCCAGGTCGTGGAGCGGTTGCTCGGTGGCAACCACCAGGGCTAGTTCGCGCGTGAGCGGGCGCAGTTCGTCCAGGGATTCGGGCTTGAGCAGTTGGTCGGTAAAAACGCTGTCAAAGTTGTCCATGAGCAACACCAGCCGGTAGCGCAGGCGGTTGAGCCGACGGCACATCTCCAACAGGCGGCGGCTTGCGCTCGGTTGTTGCTCCAGCGCTGCCCACTCTAGCGGGATGCGCTCCACCTCGCGCAGATGTTGCTCGACGCGGTCGGCGACATAGGTGAGGAATGCGCTCTGGGCGTCGCGCCAGTCACAGTCAATCTTCAGCACGACCACGCGACCGCCCTCACGAAACGGGAGCGGTCGCCAGGCCTCCCACTCGTCGCCCAGGAGCGGGCCGTCCTCGGCAGCCAGAAAGTCCAGCAGGCGGCTCTTGCCCATGAGTTTAGCGCCCACCAGCGAAAAGCTGGCAGGCTGGGGCAGCGTCAAAACGCCGGTGACAATCTCGCGCAGGACTCGTTCGCGTCCATAGAAATAGTCCGGCGATGGTTGCATACGTTCTCCCTTTCACCGTTTACGCCTAGGCCGGCGTTACGTGCGCCCCGGAGAGCACGGACGGCGTGTCCCGATCAGACCATGTTGAGTTCCAACCATTGTTGAAAGATCAAGCTGGTGAAACGCCAGACGCCGGGTTCAGGTTGGCAGAGCAGGTCGCTCTCGCCAAGCGCAGCCAGCGTGCGGCGCAATTTGTCCGGGGGATGATGGGGTAGGGCCGCGACCAGCGCGTCCCAGGTGACGGCTTGCCCGCCGGTCGCCAGGCGTGCCAATTGCACCGTGACATGAAAGCCGCCCCCGCGCGCCATCTCCAGAAAATGGGCAAAGACGCTTTCGGACGGCTCCATGAAGGCCAAGCGCACCGCCTCCACGTCGCGCGGCTCCACCAAGCGGCGGTCGGCACGCGCCATGTGCGCGGTGAGTTTGCTGCAAAAGGCCTGCGTCAAAAACGGATTGCCTCCTGTGAGCGCAACGACTTGCTCGACGCTCTCCGGCGTGTATTCCATAAAATTACGCATGGGCCATTGGATCAAACGGCGCACATCCTGCGCGCTCAGTGACTTCAGGATAAGCCGTTCGCCCAGTTCCAACAAGTTCCAGCCGGGATCGTCCGGCTCATCTTGGGCATGGGCCGAGAGGGCGTTGTAGGTCTGTTGCTGGAAAACAGTGACAAAGCTGACGTCGGGCGCCACAGCTTGGATCAAGCCGCGCCATTGATCGAAGAAACCCCGGGCCAAATCCCCGCGCAGGTAGGCCGCCGTGGTGGTGCTGAACTCGTCCAGCAGCAAGACCAAGCGACTCGCGCCCAAGCGAGTGCGGATCCCGCGCAGGTAGTGGATCAATTGCTGCGCCGGTTGGTCGGCAAAGACTGCGGGCAGAGGCGCGCCCAAATCCACGATCCGCGGGTCGGTTTGCAGCTCGCTATAAATCGAGTTGGCGACCTCGTAGAACAGATTGGCTGCGCCCGGCTCCCCGAACAACTGGAAATCAACGAACGCGGGAACCAAGCCGCGATCCTTCAGATAGTAGTTCTTGAGGTGCAGCAGAAGCGAGGTCTTGCCGACGCGCTTTTGGCCCAACAGCCAGATATTGCCCACGCCGTCACGCAGCCACTCGTAAATCTGCAACAATTCTTGCGATCTGCCAAAGAACATAGCCTGTTCATTGACAGGCAGGCGACTGTAGGGGTTGATGCTGCCTGCGTGCCCCAGATGCATGGCGGCTTCCAGCTCCGACGGCGGCAGGCGCAGCTGCTGCACCTCCACCACCGTACGCCCCGGCAGCTCGCGCAGCCCGGTGACGATACGCTCCATCACGTCGCCGCTTTCGGCCTCCACCGTGAAACGCAGACGAGCAGTGCCGTGGTTAGCCGCAGCCTCGGCGCGATGGACGGTGGCGCGCGGGCGCTGCGCGTAGATCACCGCCAGCGCATCGCCCAGGAGACCATCTTCGTCGTGCGCGGTCAGTTCGATCTGTGCGATGGTTTGGAGCCGCGGCTGGAAACGCCACTTGAGCGGCAAGCGCTCGTCCTCCGGGAAGACGCGCGTGCAGCCGGCGCGATGGATACGCAGCCGGGTGATCTCGCCCTGGCGCCGGGAAGGCAGCCCCACGATGTCGTCGCCCGGCTTGGGCTTGCAGCACTGGGCCAGTTGCAATAGGTGGGCGCGCACCCCCAGGCTGCGCGGCAAGTAAACCTGGCGGCTGATCTCTTCGGCGAAGAGCGGATGCAAGATACGGTCGGCGACGATGCGCCCCGCGGCGACCTCCGCCAGCAACTCCTCGACGCGACTAAACTTGAATTGGCGCATGGCTTCGGCGGTCGCCTGCGAGATGCGGTGGTCGGGCAGATTGAAGCCGTAGTGGGCTTCCAACGCACGGCGACGCTGGTCTAAGATGCGTTGACCCTGGTCCACACCCAAGCCGCGGCGTTTGAGAAAGCGCTCGATGCTGTTGCGTGCGCGGCTGGTCTGGGCTGCGTTGAGCCAAATCTGGGTGGGGCCGGGCGCGCGCGGGTCCACCTCCAGCGTGACCAGGTCCAGGTGATGGAGCGGTGTAGTCGGTTCCACCACCTCGCCGTTGATGTAGAAGCGTTGGCAGCGGTCGGCTACCTCGGTATGCACATGATAGGCGTAGTCCACCACCGTGCAGCCGCGGTGAAAGCGGAAGAGTTGACCCTGGGGGCTAAAGACATAGAGCGTCTCCGGCAACGACCCCAGGGGCGCGGAGGCAATCTGCGCGGCCCCCTCGGCGGCGTTGTTCCACCAAGCGTTGGGCAGCGGTTTGGCGTAGCGCCCGCGCGCGACGACCGCCGCCAATCCCCAATGGTTGACCTCCTCCATCTCCGGCGTGCAAATGTGAAAGGTGACGCGCGCGCGTTGCTGCTCGATGGGCACGCTGACGGTGGTCTGGAGGCTGCGCGCGCCGTTGATGCGCCCGCTGCCCAGATCGTCAATCACACCGCCATCCACGGGCGTAAAAAGGCGATGCAGGGGGTAGAGCGCGCGGTAGCACTCCTCCTCGCTTTCCACCAGAAGCGAAACATCAATCGCGGGAACCGGGCGCGCGCCGCCACGCCCACCGCTGAATTGCTCGGTCGCGGCCTGGCGCGACTGGGTGGGGGGACAGGGGCGCCGGGTCAGGCGCGCAGCCGGTATGGCGTGTTGCACCTGCTCAGCAACATGGGCAAAGAGCCGGTCGCACGCCTGGGCGACCTGGGAGGCGTAGGGTTCGTCCAGCCGCCACAGCCAAGCCTCCACCTCTTCACGCAGGCCGCGCATACCCAGCATTTCCAACAAGGGAATCAAGACCTGGCGCCCTTCCTCCACAAATTGACGGCGCTGGGCGACGGCGGCGGATTGGGCCAGCCGGAAGCGCCCCCAGAGGGTGGCGACGCCCAACAACCCTAACTCCGGGTCGCGGTAGGCAGCCATGAAGTAGCGGACGCGCTGACGCGCGCGCGCTTTGCCGCGGGCCGGTGTGTCGCTGCGCTCACTCAGCTGGCGCAGCGATTCCTCCACCAGCCAGGCCGTCCGCAAGCCGTACAGATCGGCGAGGGTTTCCGTATGGACCAAACCTTGATACACAAAATTGTGTGCAACAGCGGCGGCATGCAGCTGGGGCGAGGCGCCAATCGCGCCGGTAACTTCGGCACTTGCCGCGGCGAGGCGCGCCGCTTCGCGCAGGCGCGGATCGTCCGCTTCGACAGCGGCAGATGAGCCGCTACCAGAGGTAGAAAGCTGTGTAATCAGGTGGATGGCCGCCGCATGGAGGGCGGAATCGGGCATGGTTGCTCCGTAAGACGAACGGCCCACGGGGGATGCGGGCAACAAGACGGCTACAATCGGTCTCGGCAGTTTGGGATATTCTAATGCAAATTTGTGAAATTGTGTATTGACACTTGCGAATTTGTGTGATAATCTTTTGGTCGGGTGTGCAAATACACAATCACACCTGCACTATACACCGGCTGGGTTGTCCCGGCAAGTGGAAATTTTTGAGAAACGAGTTAGGAGGCAAACGCCATGATGCAACTCGACCTGTTGATCGCCCAAGAGCGCTACAACGAGATGGTACGCGAGGCGGAGCGGATTCGCCTGGCAGAGGAAGTAGCCGCTCGCAACGGCGGCACGTCGCTGCTCGAACGCATGGCCAAGCTGTTTGCCGGTCTGCCGCAGCGCTGGATGCGCCAGCCGCAGCAAGACCAAACCGTGGCTTCCCAGACCCTGGCAGACGCCAGGAGCCGCTAGGAACCCACGACCGGCCGGCAGCGCGACCTGCGCCACAGCAGCAGTATCGAAGACCAACCCATAGCCAGGGCCTTTTTTCAACACTGCTGATGCAGCACAGGGAGACCGAGCAATGCAGCTCTTAGACAACAACCATGTGTGGGAACTGTCGCGCTACCGCCACGAGGAACTGCTTCACGAGGCACGACAAGCGCGGGTCGTTGAGACGGCAAACCAGAACCGCCCGGCGTGGTGGCAGCGTCTGTTAAACCGCCCCCGGACGGAGGTGAGCCTCCCGTTCGCCCGGAGCGCCACACCGGAGCTGGGCTAATCCGCCCACTCGCAACCGAATAGACAGCATGTCCCAGGTCGCTTCTCGTCAAGAGTTGCGACCTGGTTGCTTTGGTGGACGGCTGCCCCGCCGCGTTATCGTGGCGGGGCAGGGCAAGAAGCGCAGGTCGTTGGGCCGGAAGACAAACCGGGCACGCCTCAGCGCGACTTGGCGCGCGTGACCCGGTCACGCAGCGCGGTGATGACCGCGCCTGCCTCCTTGCGCGCCGCAGCATAGGAAGCATGTGTCGCCTTACCGCTGCGCAGTTCGTTGAGGATAATGGCTTCCGCCGCCACAAATTCGTCGCCGATATCCGCCACTTCCGCGGCAATATCCACCGGGATGGTGGTCACGCCGTTGACGTCGGCGTGCAGCAAATCATCGGGATAGACAAAGATGCCCCCCACATGCACAGGGACATGCACGTCGGGGATGTGGTTATAGCCGTGGGAGCAGCAAGTTCCGCTGGTAAAGACCGGGAAGTTGATGGCGCGCACCTGGTCCAGATCGCGACCGGTGCCGCTGGTGATCAAGCCCACCGCGCCGAAAGTCTTGTAGGTGGTACACATGACTTCGCCGAAGGTCGCCGCCACCGAGGGGTCGTCCAAATCTTGGAAGACGACGATGGGCGGGCCGGAGAGTTCGCCGAACCGCTCGATCTGCTCCTGCATACCGCCGTAGCTTGCGCCGCTGCGCGGGGGGGAGGCGGAGCGGAAAGTAGCGGTGGCGGCAAAGCCTACAATGGGCGGCATCTCCGGGAAACAGGCCTTGATGCGCGCATCCATATAGCCGACATTGCGCGGGCGCACCTCGAACAGCTCGATCAGGTTGCAGATGGTGGGCGTGTCGAAGGTGCGCAACTTATCCAATACCTGTGGGGTAAGGGTCGCCATGACTCCTCCTGGGCGTGGCGTCCGCGTCGCGGCAGGACGCCGGTGGTGAGTGGAAATGCAGGGGAAGAAGCGGCAGGCGGGTTGACCCCTCCTGCCGCTTTCTATTGTAGCTTGAATGCACCGCGATGCCGAAACTGCGG
>CAKZVN010000246.1 GCA_937922105.1 uncultured Litorilinea sp. | reverse complement strand
GCCACCGATTTTGAAGACCGGGGCGTCCACCGGGACACATCCCCTCCCACACGATATTTTACGCGAGGCAGGCCGGAGTCGGCAATCGGCGCGGTCCGGCGTCTACACCGTTTTGGGCGAAGTAGGCCGGTTGTGTAGACTGGAGTCTAGCAGCAACCGACGGCATCAGCCAGCAGAGGACGGCTCCATGAACATTCTTTTGATCGGCGGCGGCGGCCGCGAACATGCCCTTGCCTGGGCGATCTCCCGTTCCCCCCATACCACGCGCCTCTACGTCGCGCCGGGCAACAGCGGCACCGAACGCCTCCCCACCAGCACCAATGTGGACTTGGCGGTCCATGACCTGGACGGGCTGGTGGACTTTGCGCGCCGCGCGGCGATCGACTTGACCGTCGTCGGCCCCGAAGCCCCCCTCGTTGCCGGGGTCGTGGACCGCTTCCACGCGGCAGGCTTACGCATCTTCGGCCCCAGCGCTGCCGCCGCGCAGTTGGAAGGCTCCAAGGCCTTTTCCAAAGCGTTCATGCTCCGCCACGATATCCCCACCGCGCAAGCCGCCATCTTCGACGACTTCGATGCAGCCATGCGTTATCTGCGCGGGCTGGACGACGCGCCGGTGATCAAGGCGAGCGGTCTGGCTGCGGGCAAGGGAGTTATTCTCCCCGACACCAAAGAAGGCGCAGCCGCCGCGATTCAAGAGATTCTCTTGGGCGGGCGCTTCGGCGCGGCGGGCAATACCGTCCTCTTGGAAGAACGCCTCCAGGGGCCGGAGCTTTCGGTGCTTGCCCTGTGCGACGGCACCCATGCCCGCATTCTGCCGCCCGCCCAAGACCACAAGCGCCTGCTAGACGGCGATCGCGGCCCCAATACCGGCGGCATGGGCGCGTTTGCCCCCTCCCCCCTGGCGACGCCTGCTCTCCTTGCCGAAATCGAAGCGACCATCCTGCGCCCCACCCTCGCCGGAATGGCTGCCGCAGGAACCCCCTACGTCGGTGTGCTCTACGCCGGGTTGATGCTCACCGCGCAGGGGCCGAAGGTGTTGGAGTATAACTGTCGCTTCGGCGACCCGGAAACCCAAGCCATCGTGCCCTTGCTCCAGGGTGATTTGGTGGAAGCCATGCTCGCCTGTATCGAGGGGCGTTTGGACAAAGCGACGCTGCACAGTGGAGACCAAGCCGCGGTCACCGTGGTCATCGCTGCGCCCGGCTATCCCGACGACTACGAAACCGGGGTGGAGATTCGGGGCATTGAAGAGGCGGAAGCCCACGGCTGTCTGGTCTTTCACGCCGGGGCCAAGATCAAGGACGGGCGCTTGGTCACCGCGGGCGGGCGCGTTCTGGCGGTCACCGCGCTGGGCGATACGCTGGCTGCGGCGCGGGCACAGGCCTATCGCGGCGCGGCAGCCATCCGCTTCAACGGCGCGTACTATCGCCGCGACATTGCCGCCGCGGTCTAGCCGCGCGGTGGCGCGTGCTATTCATCCAACAGAAAAACGGGTTCCTCGTAATAACGGGCTTGGCGGTGCGCCAACTTTTGCGCCAGCAACTCCTCCAGCCAAGCGCGCTTTTCCGCCAGCGGCTCGTGGGCAATCAGCCGGTCCAGCGGGGCGTTCAGGCGCAAGATGCGCCCTGGAATGAGAAAACGGGTGATCCCGGCGGGCACAGTGCGCCCACGCGCGGCCAAGTCCAACACCGATTCCACACGAAAGCGCGGCAACACAACCAGCGCCACCCAGTCGGCGTGCTGCGCGTGCAGCAGGTCCGGGTCGGTGGTCAGGGTGCGCTCGACCGTGCCCCACGCGCTGTAGGCATCCACCAAAGCATGTAGCAATTCCAGCCGGTCGGCGGTCGGGTCGGCGGCACAGGCCACATAGCCTGCGCCGTCCGCGGTAATCACCGCCGCCAGCGCCGCAGCAGGCAGCGGCTCCGTCCGCAACGTTGCCGCGGGCGCAGACGCCCAGACCAGACCCGGCGTCCGCTGCAACGTGGACAGAAAGTCCGCGCTGCTGTCCCCGCGCACCAGGTGATGCCACATGTGCATCTGCACCTGTTGCGCGTAGAGGTCCACCACCTGGAGAATGATGTGCGGATAGCCCAAACGCCGGAAAGCTGTGAGGCGGGTCGCGCCGTCCAAGATGACATAGCGCCCATTTAAGGGAGTTGCCACAGGTGGGTTGACCAACCGCCCCTCAGCCAACAAGCGCGTGATCAGCTCTTCCACGCGTTGCGGGTTGTGACGTTCGTGCGGCAGCGCCAATTCAACCGGCACGATCTCCAGGGCCAGGCTATGAGCAAGCGACATAGGGTGCGAGTCTAGGGAAGTGTCCTGTGCGGCATAAACGGATACGGCTGAACGGAACTGATTCGGTGACTTCCCGCCTACCGTAGCACAGCCGCGCAAGCCTTGTCAAAGCCTGCCACGCGCGGCGGTTGACAGGCTTTCCCGGCCTGTGCTAGACTCCACTCACTTCTGAAGCAGGGATGGCCCGCCCAACGGATTTCCTCGGGCAAAGCGCCATGCTTGCCGGACTACATGCGCACCGACCGGCCCACACGGCAGGCAGTCCCCGGCATGGTTCGCCCGCCGGTCCCACCCAAGAATCGGCTTTCATGCCGCTTTGACTCTCTGCGGGACCCGGCGCCAACCACCTTGCTCCATTTCTTTGTTCGCGTCTGTCTTAACTCTTTTCGCGGCGACTCGCCTCGCCCACTTTCAGCACGTTGGAGGTGCTTCATGCCGGAACAAGTACAACCATCGGCGCAGCCGTTGCGCCGGATCACGCGCCGCCGCTTTATGCAAGTGGGCGCGGCCGGTGTCACCACGGCAATCTTGGCGGCTTGTGCGCCCGCCGCACCCAGCGCGCCTGCGCCGTCTGCCGGGGGCGCCGCTGCACCGAGCGGCCCGGTGCGCGGCGGGACGCTGCGGCTCATGGGCCATCAGGAAGTGGCAGGCATGGGGCCTGCGGATCAAGGCGCCAGCGTTCAAGAAAACGTGGTGCGCGCCATCCATGACTCGCTGGTCATGGTGGACGAAATGTTGGTGACCAAGCCCGTGTTGGCCGAATCCTACGAGGTCGCACCGGACGGCTTGACCTACACCTTCATGCTCAAACAGGGGGTCAAGTTCCACGACGGCGCCGAACTGACGGCTGCCGATGTCGCCTACACCTTCAACTATTACCGCGACCCTGCCAGCGCCACCGCCATCGTTGGCGATTTCGCCAATGTGGACAGCGTGGAAGCTGCCGACGACTACACGGTCGTGGTGCGGATGGCAGCGGTCAATGCCGCCTCGTTGGTCACCTGGGCCGAAACGCCGATTGTCCAGTCCGCCTACCATGCCGAAGTGGGCGAGGATGTCTATCGCACCCAGCCCATCGGCACCGGCGCCTTCAAGCTGGTGAGTTGGGTTCCCGCCGATCATGTGGAGTTGGAAGCCTTCGACGATTACTTCCAGGGCCGCCCCAACATTGACCGCATCCGCCAAGAAGTTGTGCCCGACCCGTCGGTGCGCGCCATCGCGCTGGAAACCGGCGACTCGGACGCCGTGCTCTGGCCCCTCTTGGTCGAGGACAGCCTGCGTTTGGCCCAGGACCCCAACTTCACAGTCATCAAGACCTCTACGGGCGGTATCAAGCACTTCCCGCTCAACAACAAACTGCCCCAACTCTCCGACAAGCGCGTGCGCCAGGCTATGATGCATGCCCTGGACCGCCAGCGCATCGTGGACGAACTGTGGAACGGCGCCGCCGTGGTCGCCCACGCCGCCTATAGCCCCAAGTTCGCCTTCTACTCCATTGACCAGGACCCCACCACCAAGCGCTATGACTACAACGTAGACACGGCCAAAGCGCTCTTGGACGAGGCCGGTTGGGTTCCCGGCCCGGATGGTATCCGCGTCAAGGACGGCGTGCGCCTGAGCTTCACCTGCACCACCATCACCGGTGACACCGCACGACGCCCCATCGCCGAGTTGGCCCAAATCTTCCTGCGCGAGATCGGGGTAGAGATGCTCCTCGCCGAAGCGCCTGTCTCCGCGATCCTGGAGGCGCTGCCCAAGGGCGAAATGGAGTCCTCCATCTTCAACTGGACCTATGGCGGTCTCGACCCTGACCCGGGCGGCACGCTCAAGACGGGCGGCTCGCGCAACTTCAACAACTTCGAAAACCCGCGCGTCGATGAGTTGATCGAAGCCGGTCTGCAAGAAGTGGACCCGGAGAAGC
>CAKZVN010000245.1 GCA_937922105.1 uncultured Litorilinea sp. | reverse complement strand
GCCGCGCGTGAGCATGGATGCGGTGAAACTCGCCAAGCCGGTTTGGCCCTGGGGGTCGTGGATCGCGCCGGCGGGCAGATAGCCGTCCAGGACGACGACGGGCGCGGCGCGGTTCTCGCGCACCAGCACGATCAGGCCGTTGTCGAGTACGGCGCGGGTGACCGTCTCCGGGCCGGGTAGGGCGCGCGCGGTCGAGTGGGGCGTGGCGGCGATGCTCATGACAACGGCTCCGGGATATACCAGCCTACGGTGCGGCGTGCGGGCGTGAAGTAGGTATGGGCGACGCGCTGTACGTCGGCGGCGGTGACCGCGCTCAGTCGCTCCAACCAACCGTCGAGCCATTCCAGACCGGTGACGACTTCGCTGAAGCCGAGCCAGTAGCCCTGGTGGGTGACGCTTTCGCTGCTATAGGCAAACTGGGCCTTGGTCTGTTTGACGGCTTTGTGGAGTTCATCGTCGCGCACGCCGTCGCGGCAGATGCTCTCCATTTCGGCCCAGAGCGCGTCCTCGACTTGTTGATGGGCGACGCCGGGGGCGGGGGTGATGTGGAGGCTGAAGAGGTCCGGGTCGAGCGCGGGGCGGAAGCTGCTGGAGGCGTTGACCGCGAGTTCGCTTTCGACCAGGGCGCGATAGAGGCGGCTGCTACGCTGGTTGCCGCCGCCGCCGAAAACGCCCATGCCTTTGGCTCCGCTCAACACCGCGTCCAAGACCACCAGGGGGAAGAAGTCCGGGTCGGCGGCAGTGACCCCGGGGAAGGCAAAGAGCAAGTAGGGCGTGCGGTCGGCCCCGCGCAGGAGGATGCGGCGCTCGGCGCGCTGGGGCGGCTCCACCACGCGCACAGGTGGCGGGGGCGGTCCTGGCGGCAACGCGCCGAAGGCGGCTTGGATTTGTTCCAGCATGTCGCCGGTGATGATGTCGCCTACCACGACGGCGACCGCGTTGTTGGGCGTATAGTAGGTGCGGTAGTGGCGCTCCAGGTCGGCGCGGGTGATGGCGAGCAGGTCGCTGCGCCAGCCGATGGTGGGATGATGATAGCTGTGGACGCGGAAGGCCGCGGCTTGGACTTCCTCGCTGAGCAGCCAGAAGACGTTGTTTTCCGCGCCCTCGCGCTCGCTGAGGATGACGGTGCGCTCGGCTTCGACTTCGTCGTCGTCGAATTGCGCGTTGACCATGCGATCGCTCTCGAAGTCCAGTGCGAGCGCGATGCGCTCGGCGGGCAGAGTCTCGAAGTAGGTGGTCCAGTCTTGGGAGGTGACGCCGTTGCTGATGCCGCCGGCGCGGCTGACGGCGCGGTCGAATTCCCCATTGGGGTAACGGGGGGTGCCCTTGAAGAGCATATGCTCGACCCAGTGGCTGATGCCGGTGTAGCCGGGGAGTTCGTTGCGCGAGCCGACGCGGTAATAGATCCAGAAGCTGGCAACGGGCGCGCTGTGGGTTTCGCGCACCAGGACAGTCAACCCGTTGTCCAGGCGGGTACGAGTTAGGTGGTCGAGAACCATGCGCCTAACGACCGTTCTGGTAGTTGCCGTTGGTGAAGGTCGAGCCGCGACCGACCCCGCGATAGATGAAACCGTGGCGCGCCATGACCTCCGGCTCGTAGATGTTGCGACCGTCTACCAAGATGGGCTGGGCCATGCAGGCGCGGATGCGCGCCAGGTCCAGGTGTTTGAATTCGTTCCACTCGGTGCAGACCACCAGCGCGTCCATGCCTTCGGCTAGGTCATAGGGGCTTTCGGCTAGGCGTAGTTCGCTGTTTTCGCGTGCGGCGTTGTGCATGGCGACGGGGTCGTAGCCTGAAACCAGCGCGCCTTCATATTGCAACATGCGCGCAATTTCCATGGCGGGCGACTCGCGAATGTCGTCGGTGTTGGGCTTGAAGGCAAGGCCGAGCAGACCGATCTTGCGCTGGTCCAGGTGACCGCCCAGCAGGCTGCGCAGGTTGAAAACAGCCCAGCGCCGCGCATCGCGGTTGATGTCCATTACGGCACGCAACAAGGACGGGTGCGAGCCTTGCACCAGCGCCATGTGTTCCAGGGCCTTGACATCTTTGGGGAAACAACTGCCGCCGTAGCCCAGCCCGGCGTTGAGGAAATGGGGGCCGATGCGTTTGTCATAGCCCATGCCGACGGCGACTTCTTGCACGTCGGCGCCCAGCCGCTCGCAGATGGCGGCGATTTCGTTGATGAAGCTGATCTTGGTGGCGAGGAAGGCGTTGCTGGCGTATTTGATCATCTCTGCGGTCCGCAGGTCGGTGACGACGATGCGCGTGCGCAGGGGGAGGTGCAATTGGGCGACCTTTTCGGCGGCTTCTTTATTTTTGCTGCCCAGGACGACACGGTCGGGGTTCATGAAGTCATAGATGGCGGAGCCTTCGCGCATGAACTCCGGGCAGCTGACCACGTCGAAGGGGATGGGTTTGGGTTGGCTGCGCAGGACGATGTCCGCGACCCAGTCGCCCGTGCCCACAGGGACGGTGCTCTTGTTGACGATGATCATGGGATGGGTCATGGTGCGCGCAATGGATTCCGCAGCCATGCGTACATAGCGCAGGTCGGCCTCACCGTCCACGCCGCTGGGCGTACCGACGCAGATGAAGACATAGTCCACGTCTTTGAGCGCCTCGGCATAGTCGGTGGTGAAGTGGAGACGACCAGCCTTGACGTTGCGCTCGATCATCTCGCTGAGGCCCGGCTCGAAGATAGGCACTTGCCCGGCGTGGAGCATGGCGATCTTGTCGGGGTTGATGTCAATGCAGATGACACGGTTGCCCAAGTCGGCGAAACAGGTGCCGGTGGTGAGGCCGACATAGCCGGTGCCGGCGACGGCAATGTTTTTCATCGGGAACTCTCCTCTGCATGTTCAAGGGCGCGGCGGGCGGCGGCGAAATCGTCCCAGCGCAGATGTTCGCGCCAGAAGTAGAACGCGCCGACCAGCGTGACAGGGAACCAGAGCGCGGCGTGGAGCGTGAAGGTGTAGCTCGCTGCCAGGTTACGTTCAACACCGAAGGCGACCAGCGTCTCGATGCCTGGCGTGTCGAAGGTGCCGATGTAGCCGGGCGCGGAGGGCAGGGTAGTCGCTAAGTTGACCAGTCCGTTCATGAGCATGAGGACGAGAAAGCCGACCTCGAAATCGAAGGCGTGCATGACGAACCAGTATTTTACCGTTTCCAGTAGCCAGATGACTAGGCTGGTGGCAAAGATCATGAGAATGTCGCGCCCGCGGCCCAGCGAGACCAGGCCCGCCATGAAGCGCTCTACCAAGTCGTCGGTACGGCTGCGGATGCGCCGCGGCAAGAGAATGCCCGCCACGCGCGTGTAGAACGCGGCGACGCGTTGGGGGCGCATCGCCATCCAGACAAAGAATGCGGTGGCAGCCAACATGGCAAGCGTCAAGATGATGACCAAATTGCGATATTGGGCCGGCATGGGCGCAAAGGGCAAGGCCAAAAAGACGAAGAGCAACATGGATAGACCGTCGAAGACGCGCTCGATCAGGACGGTGGCAAGGCTGGAGGTGATGGCAATCTGTTGGCGGCGCTTGAGCACATAGGAACGGATGATTTCACCGGCGCGCAACGGGTAGATGTTGTTGCCGAAATAGCCGATGCAGACCAACGGGTACAGGGTTGCCACCGGGATGGGCTTGAGATGGCGCAGGGTGTAATGCCAGCGCCAGGCACGCGCCCAGAGACCGACAAAATAGACCCCCACGCCGGGTAGTATCCACCAATAGTTGGCGGTGCGCAACGACGCCACCACATCCGGCAAATGCAAACCGGGCAGCAACCAATAGATAAAAAAGGCGCTGACGGCAAGGCCGATCAGCAACTGGAGATAGCGCTTCAAGCGATCCTTCGATTCCCGGGGCTGCGTCGGCAAGTGCGCTGCGGCGCGGTGCAGCCGTTGCGCACCAGGATAGCATATCTGCCGCCGGGCAAACAATAAGCGGGGCGGCTGAACGATGCGCCCCGCTTATGGAATCGGTTGTGGAAAACGGCCTTGTGTTCGCAGATGGGACGGACGGCTGCTGGCACGCGGGGGAGTCGTGGGTGCGCCCGTGGGCTGCGAACGGCCTCGGAGCCGGCTGGGGGCGCGTTAGTGCACCGCGGTGACGACCAGCGCGGGTTCTACGGCATCACCGAGAATCGCCTCAATCGCCATCACGTGCGCGCAGACCCCGCGCAACTGGAACTCTTCGCAGTCACAGCGCCAGACACCCTTGTTATATTCGACGATGTGGGTGCTGTGTTCCCCACGGACTTCGACTTTCAATGTATGAACGCGAATGCGCTGGTCACGCTCTTGGGCATACTGCTGGGCCTTGATGATTCTGCTCGCTACCGAATCCATGATCTTGATCCTTTCTGTTCGATGAACGAACCTGATGCGAACACGGTCTGCGATTGCGGAGTACACGCGCCGGGAGAAAACGCCGGGATGGGTGAGAGTTCAGGCTGCCGTCAGCAAGCCGGCGGCTACGCGAGACGTTGCGGGCGGCGGTGCAGCCTATACTAAAAGAAAACACCCAGGCATCGTCGGTCGCCTGAGTGTGGATCGCAAGATCGAGCGTGCGCGGACCAGTCCCTTGCCAAGAGCCTGCTCGACTGCCGGCGGGACCATGTAGCCCATAAGCGCATCTCTCCTTGCTCCGAACTGTGTACCGCACGGTACTACGAGAGACCCCGTCTGTTAACGGTGATTCGGGCAGCAACGGTGCGGGAAGCGGTACGTTAACAGTTGGTTAAGAACAGTATAGCGGCGGGGGAAGGCGTTGTCAAACGACTTTTGACGGTCCCCCGCCGGCATTTTGCGCGCAAACTCGTGTGGCGCCGACGAGAGGCGACCGCCGTGTGCCGGATGACGCCTTACGGCTGAAACAAGATCATGTGGGGAACACGGCTGCCGGGATCGCTGTTGTTGAGTAAGGCGACATAAAGCGCAACCCATTCGCCCAATTCCAGCAGCAGCCACGCGCGTTGCTCCGCCGGAAGACCGTCCGGCAAGGGGACGCTGTGGACGGGGAAGCGCCGCCGGCGCAGAAGGTGCAGGGTCGTCTGGATGAGGCGCGCGTCGGGGGAGTCCGGATCGCCGGGCAAGCTGACATAGCAGGCGCTGTTGGGCCAATAGCGCGGCAAGCGCGCCAGGACGCCGATGCGCGCCAAGTCGGGACTGCTCAGTGCCCAGGCGACTGCTTCGGCCCGCCAGTGGAGACGCACGCTCCAGTCGTGCGCGAGACCGGCGCCGGCAGGATCGGCGACCAGGATGGTCACCCGTTGATGGATGTGCAGGGCGAGTTGCTTTGCCGGGTTGGCCGCGGTCGAGACGGTCGGGAGACAATGGTCGAGGTAGGCAACCGCTGCGGGATCAACCGCCGTGGGCAGCGGCAAGAGGCTCTGTAAGCCGGCGGCTTGGAGGAGCGTTCGCAGCCCGGTAACCGGGTGGTCGGTGCCGTCTAGCGCCAGCCGTGTCTCTGCGGTGGTCAGGGATGGGGGGAGGAAAGTCGGCGCGCCGGGCGCCAGCTGCGCAAGCAACGCCGCGGGGGGCACGTGGCGCAACGCGGCGACCGGCGCTTGTCCCAGACCTACCGGCGCGGGGGCGAGATAAAGCGGGCAACCGAAGGGCATCGCCAGCGTGGCGGCGACTTGTCCGAGGCCCCATAGCTCCGGCGGCAGGATGAGCAGCCGCGCCGGTTCGCTCTGCCAGGACAGCGGCGCGACAGGGCGCTCCAGCCGGCTACGCCACGCCGCTGCTCGCTCCAGATAGACCAGGAGAGCGGGCGCGCAGCCGGGTGTCGCGTGGTCGAAGGGATCTCCTGATGGGTAGTGCGTTCCGGTGGTCATGGATGGGATGTAACCTTACGGCGCGCAGGGGCGTATAGGCAATGATAGGGTCTTTTACAAGTTCGCACCGGTGTCAAGGTGCACTCTGCATTCCCACCAGGCGAAAGCCGGGAGGCGCGGCGGCGTCTACATAGCGCACGGGTAGGCTGAGGGGCGCGCCCAGACGGGCCAACTCGTCGTAGTAGAAGCGCAGCCGGTCGTCCAGGTCCAGGGGGCTGCGGTCCACGATCAAGCCGAATTCCACTTGTTGTGCCAACCAGAGATGGGCTTCGGCGCGTAACATCAGCTGGTGGATGGGGTCCGGTTGTGCGGCGATGAGGGCGTCGGCGATGAGAAGGATGTTGCCGGCGACTGCGGCGTATTCTTGCACCAAGGGTGTGGGGTTAGCGCTCCATTCGGGCACCAACTCCAGGCCAAACGCACCGTAGGCAATTCGTAGCTTAAGCGCCGTCCAGGCGCGACGCTCTTGGAGTATTGTTAGCTGTTGAGCGGGAGTGGCTGCACCGGCGCGGCGCTGGAAAACAGCGAGGCGAATCCGTTCTTCGTCCAACAAGGCTGCTGCCAACGCCAGGCGTTCCGGCTCGTAATCCAAGCCCTGGCTGATTTGTAGCCGTTCGATGAGGACGAGGGCGGCTTGCTGGCGGCGCGCTCGCGCCGCCTCGATCTCCGGGTCCGGCTCCACCGGTTCGGCTAAAGCAACCCAGCCGGTTCGGCAGGGCAGGCCGTTCGGAGAGCGGAACGGGTCGCGCAGCAGGGCATCGGCTTGGTTACGCAGCGTCGCGTTGCGTAACTCGTCGGCTAGGCGCAGGAGCGCCTCGGCGCTTTGGCTGCGTTGGGCAGGCAGGAGGCCCGGGGTCTGCTCGGCAAGACGCAGGGCTTGGTAGGCTGCGTCGAGGGCTTCGGCAGGCGCGGCGGCATCAGCCAGTCCGTCGGCGATTTGGAGCAGAGCCTGGCTGCGCTCCAGATAGCTCAGACTGGGAGTCGTGACGGCGACGGTGCGCGCAAGCCGGAAACTTTGGCGTGCGGTATCGGGTTGACCGGCGGCTTGATAGCGACGGCCCAGCTGGAGCAGGAGCGATAAGCGAAATGAGTCGGTCAACTCTGCGCTATAGAGTGCGATGGCCGCGGCAAGGTCCAACTCACCGGCGGGCAGGGCCTGAAAGGCGAGCGCCTCTGCCGGGTCCCCCGCCAGTTGGCGCAAGGCATGGTGGGGTGTCATGGCGATGGTCACCAGCCCCCCCGGTCGGGACGCGACGGGGGCCTCTGTGGGGAGCGAGCGCAGCAGAAGCAGGGCGGTGAGCGCGCCGATGCCCACCAGGAGGCAGAAGATGAAACCGATGAGCAGCGTCATCTGGAGCCAGAAGGTCGGGTGATGGGACAATGTCGGCTGTTTGGGGTGATCCATCTGCCTCATGCCGCAATCATAGCACGCTGCGTTGGCGTCAAGCCAACCCTGAAGCGGCGGGGGCGATTGCTTCCCGAATGCTTGGAGGACCAGCCGGGGGGGATCCGGCTTCGGTGGAATTGCGACAGACAGGGCACGCCAGGGGTGGGGAAGTAAGAGACAGGTTTTTGGCCTCTCCCGGGCCTGTGCTAAACTAGCAAGTTGTCTAAGCGCGGCTCCGCCTGCAAAGGCGGAGCCAACATGGGCGACGGCGAGGCGTTGACCCAGCGGTTGAGCCGCCGGTAGCGGTTGAGTCACCGGTTGACACACCTCACAAATCGCCACAGCGATTGCGCCAAGGAGCAAATTGGATTATGCAGAATACTCGGTATGCGACACGTTCTTCCGGCTGGTCGGGGGTCGGCCGCATTTTAGAGGGGCCGGCAGGCTGGATCATCACGTTGGTGGTGTTGCCGGTCCTGTTGATCCTCACGCTTTTGCTGCCGCCCATCAGTTTGATGGATCGCCTGCAAGCGTTTACCTATACGCGCATCACCACGGCAGGCGGCGCAATTGTAGACCCGGACGGGACGACGGTGAACTTCCCGGCAGAGGGAGTACGCACGCCCTTCAGCGCCATGTTGAGCAGCACCCCGCGCACGGAATTTATCGTGGGGCAGGCGGGGCGCAACTTGGTCGAGGCGGCAAACAGCTTACCCAGCCATCTGATCCCCAAAAGCCCCTTCTATGACATAGACTACCGCGGCGAGGCCCCGGCGCAGACGATCCTCACCATTCCCATCCCCAACGACAGCTTGCCCTATGAGACGCTGGGGGTCTACAGCTGGAACGGTAAAAGTTGGGAGCATCTGCCCAGCCGCGTGCTGGCGGCAGAGGATATCATCGAAGCGCGCTTGGATTTCGTGCCCGACAGCTTCATGGTCATGCAGACTGCGCCCGCCGTGCCCGCAGTGACGGCGGACTTGGGGTTGAACGGGCAACTACCCCAAGGCGCGGTGGTGACCAATGAGGCCAAGGCAGGACTCTATCTGCGTGGCGACGGCGCGTTGGAAGGCGTTGCGCCGGTCAACAGCGGCAACACGTTGCCCGTGATCCGCAACTGGTCGGGCGATGTGGTGCGCACCGACCTGATCAACAACTTGTTGATCGATCCCGGTCTGCAAGAGAACCAACTGACCGCGGTGGAACAGACAATTGTCCAGAACGGCTACCCCGGCGTGATCATTGACTATCGCGGGGTGGACGCCGTGCCCAGCGCGCGCGCCGACTATGTGCATCTGATCACGCGCTTGGCGGAGCGACTGCACGCGCACAACAAGACGATTGCCGTGCGCGTGGAGATGCCGCGCCAAATCTCGGCGGATGCGTGGGATACGCTGGGCTATGACTGGCCCGGGTTGGGCCGCGTGGTGGACCGCTTGATCGTCCCTGCGCCGGTGGACCCGCGCGCCTACCAAGCCAACGGCGAGATGGACGCGCTGTTGAGCTTTGCCACGGCCCAAGTAGAACGGCGCAAGTTGCAGATTGAATTGCCGGCGCGCTCGGTGGAGCGCAGCGGCAACTATCTGCTGCTCAAGGGCTATCAGGACGCGCTGCGCCCGCTCTTGTCGCAGATCGGCGCGCAGGCAGTGGATAACCAGCAAATCTCGCTCAATTTGCAAAACTCGCGGCTGCTCAGCCAGGTCAACTGGGACGAGAACATCGGCATGTACTCGTTCAGCTATCTGGATGACCAGGGCTTCGAGCGCGCGGTCTTTGTGGAGACGGCGGGGAGCATCAGCCACAAACTACGCATGTTGCAGCGCTACAACGTGCGCCATGTATCGGTAAACGCAGAGGCGGGCGGCGATATTGATCCTGCGCTGTGGAACGTGTTGCTGCAATTCCAGCAGGGGGGCGACTTGACCGGCGTCCCGACGCAGTTGTCGGTGGTCTATAGCCTCTTCGCCAGTGACGGCGCGATGGTCGGGCAAGAAGTGCGCCCGCTGAACGCGCCCCAGGCGTTGGTCAACGCGGCGAACGCAGGCGACACCTTGCGCGTGGATACAGCGATTGTCAACAGCGCGGGCCAAGCGTTGGGCGCGCCGCAAACCACCAATCTGGCTCTACGCTTCTCGCAGCAGGCCCCGCCGCCGCAACCGGAACCGGCGGCGACACCGGAACCCCAAGCCGCTGCAGCGCCGGTTGTCGCGGCGCCGGCGGCTCCGCCGGCGCCCACCGATCGCGTGACGGTGGTGAGCGGGCAGGTGGTCAATTTGCGTGAAGGCCCTGGGACCAACTATCCGGTGGTGGGCCAACTCTCGCCCGGTCAACGGGTTGATGTGACGGGCAAAAACCCGGAGGGCACCTGGTGGCAGGTGAACGCCAACGGGCGCACCGCCTGGGTCATCGGGCAACTGGTGACGGC
>CAKZVN010000244.1 GCA_937922105.1 uncultured Litorilinea sp. | reverse complement strand
ACAGCGGCATGATCACCGCCGCGCCGCAATTCACGATTGAGTACGAGACGCCGGTCACCGCGCGGGTTAACGGCGGCAACGGGTTGGGGATGTCCGGCGGCATGTGGGCCATGCGTCTGGCAATGGCTAAGGCCCAGGCATCGGGGGTGGGCCTAGTCGCCATGCGCGACACCCATCACTTCGGCGCGGCGGGCTGCTTTGCCATGCAAGCCATCGAGCAAGACATGATCGGCATTGCGCTCACCGGCTACATGCGCCCGGAAGGGATGGAATACGGCGCTGTGCCCACCTTTGCCGCGCGGGCCATGCTCTCCACCAACCCCATCAGCGTCGCCGTGCCTACCGGGGTGGAACTGCCTTTCCTGTTGGACATGGCGACCACCATCACGCCCATGAACCGCGTCTTTCTCTATAACGAGTTGGGGCGCACGTTGCCGCTGGGGTGGGGCTGGGACGCCAACCGCCAGCCTACCACCGACCCCGCCGCGGTGCGCATGTTGCCCCCGCTGGGCGGCACGCGCGAGATGGGCAGCCACAAGGGCTACGGCTTGGCGATGGTGGTGGAAATCCTGTGTGCCCAGCTTTCCGGCGGCTGGGAAAAGGGCGCGGACGGGCGCTATTCGCAGCCGCTCAACGCTCATTTCTTCGGCGCGATCCGTGTGGACGCGTTCCGCCCGCTTGCGGACTTTAAAGCCGGCATGGACGCCATGATCGACGCGCTACACCAGGCTGAGCCTGCGCCCGAACACGAGCGCGTGCTGGTGGCGGGTGACCCGGAACACACAGCACGGCGCATCCGCAGCGAGTCGGGCATTCCCCTGCCGCCCAACGTGGTCGAGGACCTGGAGGCGCTCTCCGCCGCCTACCACATCCCGCTACACTGGGATTAAACCGCTGCGCTACGCCAAGTGGATAATCTCCCCGCGACGGGAGGATTCCAAGAAAGCCAACGCCACGCGCACCCCTGCCAGCCCATCTTCACCGCTGACCGGGGGCGCGTGGTTCTCCAACACGGCGCGCGTGAAGGCATCCATCTGCTCGATATAGGCTTGCATACGCGGTTGGCGGAAGGCGGTGTCAGCGTACTCGGTGTTGACCGGCGGCTGCTCGGCGACTGTACGCCATGTGCCGTCGGTCGCCACTTGCAGCGTGGTATAAGCGTCCATGTCCATCATGCCGGTTTCGCCCATCCACAGCGCGCGAAAGGCCTGATTCGGAAAACCGGGCGGCGGGCAGGCGCTGGAAGCCCACAGCGCCATGATGGTGCCGTTGCTGAAGGTCAACAGCCCCATGGTGGTGTTTTCCGGCTCGTGTTTTTCGCGAAAGGTGCGCGAATGACCGACCACGCTCACCACATCCGCGCCCAAAATCCAGCGACACAGGTCAATCGAATGGACGCCGCCCGCCAAGATATGCCCCACTGCAGCCGGGTTGGCCCACCAACTCCAATCACCGCCGAAGCCGGGGTCGGTGAAGAGCTGGAAGACTTGGTTGAACTGGATGGTGTGCACTTGACCGATGGTCCCACGGCGGACCTGCTCATAGGCCGCGCGCGGCACGGTGCGATAGCGTTGCTGATAGCCCACCGAGAGTTTGAGGTTGCGCCGCGCACAGACTTCCAGGATGCGCTCGGCATCCTCCACGGTGGTGGTCATGGGCTTTTCGATGAAAAGATGCTTGTCATGGGCCGCAGCCAAGAGTGCTTCTTCGGCATGGGCGAACTGGGGCGTGGCGATGATCACCGCGTCAATGTCGGGCCGGGCTACCAGCTCTTGGGCCGACGCGCATAAGTCCACCCCATAATCCGCAGCCAATTTCGGCGCGCGTGAGCCGCCTGCGATCGCCACCAACGTTGCGTTGTCCAGATTGCGCACGGCTTCGGCGTGGGTGCGCCCCATGAAGCCGGAACCGAGGATGCCGAATCGCAGCTTGCTCATACTCTCTCCTTGTGGTTGGATAGGTGGCGGTGGATGAACCGCGCCGGGTGGATCAGTGAAGATGGTTGGGTAAAACGGGCGGGTGAACCCGTGTCGCCACGCAGGATGTCCTATGCACACTGTGACGGCAGAACGCGCACGCACCGGTAGGTTGCCGGCCCGCCTGCCCAGTTCCGTGGGGTGGAACAAAATCGGCTTGACATGAAATTCATTGCCATAGTATAGTATCGCAGCGGTAACGTCAAGCGGTGAGCCAATCACCGAGCTACTGCCGCCGGCAGCGCATCACCAAGCGGCTGTCTTAAAACATTGCTCGATTCTCCACCTGTCCGACGGCAAGATTCATCAGCCGGCGGGTAGTTTACTCCAAAGACTGCGGGTTACGGCTCGCACCAAATTACCGGATGGCCGGACATGTCACATGGGCAGGCCCGCCGGCGGCTTGTCGCAGACGACCGAACTCCCACGGGCAGTGCGATGATTCTCCCCTCGCGTGGTCCATAGATCATCCGACATTTGCATCGGCGATTGTCGCTCAGGTCCCACGTGTGTTTCCCTATCCTTCACTGTAGATAGTTCATCGTAGATAGTTCACACCCAAAGCGTTTCGCGTGCGTATTCGGAAGTCGTTCATCCAGCAGATTCACAAGGGAGGATACTCTATGGTCCATCGAGGAGTTCGTTTTTGGCCGTTGATGGCGGCGCTCGTGCTGATGTTGGTGTTGGCGGCTTGTGCTGCGCCGGCATCGCCGTCTGCGCCCGGCGCGCCTGCGCCCGCGGCGACCGCCGCCCCTGCTGCCGAAGCACCCGCAGCGCCGGCGGCTGCGCGTGACACTTGGATCAACCGCTGTGAAGAGGCCCCGGTCCAGGGCGGTGAAGTGACCTTCGCCTGGGCCGACCTGGCGATGGAAGGACGCAACTGGCTCTCGCGCGGCTCGACCAACGAGTCCTTTGTTCACAGCCAGCTGGTGGACTTGAGCATTGAGGACGGCTCCACCATCCTCCCTGATGTGGCGACACGCTGGGAGGTCTCTGAGGATGCGACGGTCTACACCTATTATCTGCGCGACGATGTCTACTTCCACGACGGGGTGAAGTTGACCGCCGCAGATGTGAAATTCACCATCGAGATGATCGCGCATCCCGACACGGGCATCGGTATCCGCACCGTGTTGCCGCTGAGCGCCATTGCGGGCTATGACGAATTCTCGGCAAACGAGGCAGACGAGATCACCGGCGTCCAGGTGATTGACGACACCACGCTCCAGATCACCCTCTCCGGCCCGCGCGCCGACTTCTTCTATGGCATGGGCGGCATGAACATCCATCCCAAGCACATTTGGGAGGGTATCCCCTTTGCCGAGATGACCGCGTCGCCCTATGCGCGGGACAAGGTGATCGGCTCCGGCCCCTTCAAGATGGTGGAGTATGTGCCGGATCAGTATTACATCCTGGAAGCCTTTGACCAGTATTACAAGGGCCGCCCGCATTTAGATCGCCTGATCTTCCGCATCGGTCTCACATCGGTGGCGTCGTGGCTGCCCGGTCTGGAGACCGGTGAGATCCAGATCGGCAACATGGTAAACGGCTTGGACCGCGAGCGTGCCGAGGCCAATGAGAACCTGACCGTTGTCGGCGCACCGCTGCCCGGCGCCATGGCGATTTGGCCCAACCACAACAATTTCCCCGATAAGCGTGTGCTCCAGGCCCTCTTCTATGCGCTGGACCGCGAGGCGATCGTGACAGGCATCTACGGCCCGGGCCAAGCCTTTGTCTACGACTACGACAACATTGACCCCAACCACGAGTGGATCAGCCCCAACGTGCCCAAGTATCCCTATGACCCGGACAAGGCACGTGCGCTTTTGGCCGAAGCCGGCTGGGACCCCAACAAGGAACTGGAATTCTTGACCTACTACCAGACCGAGTTGGACCGCAACGTGGTCGCAGCCATGCAGCAATTCTGGGCCGATGTGGGGGTCAAGGTCAATGTGACCCATATGGACGCCGCGGCCTGGGTGGCGCGCGTCTATGAGCAAGTGGACTTTGACCTGGGCTACGGCTGCTGCGGCATCTCCGTGCCCTTCGAGTATTCGCGCTACTCCTGCGCCAACGTGCCCCCTGCGGGCGTGAATGCCTCGAGCTACTGCAACCCGGAGGTAGACCAGTTGGTTGAGGAGGCGATGGTGGAGCCGGACCCGGCTAAGCGCCGCGCCTTGTGGCACACCATCAGCGAGATCACCAACGAGGAACTGCTACACCTCACCCTCTTCCAGCAGGACCGCGGTCACGCCGTCAACAAGAACGTCTGCAACTATCAGTTCCGCCAGTGGTCCAACATCGTTTGGCCGGAGCGCAACCCCCACACCTGGTTCTTGCGCCGCTAGTACCACGTTCTGCCGAGTAAGC
>CAKZVN010000243.1 GCA_937922105.1 uncultured Litorilinea sp. | reverse complement strand
CGTGGTCGCCCAGGCCGCGCTGGCAGGCGGCGTCTCGGTGGTGGGCGTGATTCCGCACCACTTGACCACCGTGGAGCTCATGGGTCGGCCCATCGGTGAACTGATCGTGGTGAATACCATGCACGAGCGCAAGGCCCAGATGGTGGCGCGCGCCGACGGGTTTATTGTGTTGCCCGGCGGCTTCGGCACGCTGGATGAACTCTTTGATGTGGTGACTTGGGGCCAACTGGGCTTACACAGCAAGCCGGTGGGCCTGTTGGACGTGGCGGGCTATTTCACCCATTTGTTGGCCTTCATTGACCATGGGGTGGCCCACGGGTTTATCCGCCCCCACCACCGCGGCCTCATTCTGACCGATACCGACCCGGCGCGGCTGCTGGACGCGCTGGCGACCTATGAAGCGCCGCCCGGTCTGGTGCGCACCAACGGGCTGGAGCAGGCCTGACACAGCACGTTGCCCGGCGACGGGCGCCAAAGGACACTGCAGCATGTCGTTCGTAATTACCGGCTCGGTCGCGTATGACTATCTCATGCGCTATCCTGGGCGCTTTCGTGACCACATCTTGCCCGAAAATCTGGACAGCCTGAGCCTGAGCTTTTTGGCCGATTCCATGCGCCGGGAGCAGGGCGGGGTGGCTGCCAATATCGCCTACACCATGCGCCTGCTGGGCGAATCGCCCGTGATTTTGGCGACGGTGGGCACCGATTTCGGCGACTATCGCCGCTGGCTAGAGGCCCAGGGCCTGCGCACCGACCAGATCATCGAGATCGCCGGCGAACTGACCGCCACCTTCTTTGTCAGCACCGACCTGGACCACAACCAGATCGCCAACTTCTACACCGGCGCAATGGGCCATGCCCGCCACTATTCGCTGGCGGACCGCGGCCTGACCGGCGCGTCGCTGGTTCTGATCAGCCCCAACGATCCGGTCGCCATGCTCAACTATGCCCAGGAGTGCAAACGGCTGCAGATCCCCTTTGCCTATGACCCCAGCC
Source organism: uncultured Litorilinea sp. (assembly GCA_937922105.1). Classification (GTDB taxonomy): domain Bacteria; phylum Chloroflexota; class Anaerolineae; order Caldilineales; family Caldilineaceae; genus QEUY01. The sequence goes on along the minus strand of CAKZVN010000243.1, from coordinate 4,105 downwards.
AGCAGATCGCGCGCCTCAGCGGCGAGGACTTGAGCGCCAGTATTCCCGGCGCGGCTTATCTGCTCTGCAACGAATATGAGTTGGCGATGGTGCAAAGCAAGACCGGCTGGACGCTGGAGGAGATTCGCCGCCGCGTCGAGACGTTGGTCCTGACCCTGGGCAAGCGCGGCAGCGTCATCTACCACGGGGACCAAGAGATCGCCGTGCCCGCCGCGACCCCAGAGCGCATTGACGACCCCACCGGCGCGGGCGACGCCTATCGCGGCGGCTTCTTTGCCGCGCGCATGGCGGGGTTGCCGCTGGCGGTCTGTGGCAAGGTCGGCGCGCTGTGCGGTGTCTATGCCCTGGAGCACACGGGCACGACCGCGCATCGTTTCACGGTGGACGAGTTTATCCGGCGCTATGAAGCGCATTTCGGCCCGGAAGCGTCGCTGGCAAAGCTGCGCGCCGCGGCGGCGTTGGTCTCATGAATTCGATCAAGATGATGCCCTCGCTGATCCGGCGCAACCTAGCCCTTTTGCTTGTGCTGCTGACGGTGTTGCCGGTAGGGAATGCCGATCTGGCGATGGGTGCGGGGATGTGGAGACCTGGCGATGTGGCTGCCGATTCGCATCCTGAGGTCTCTCCAGCCGAGGAGGTTGCCCTCGCGGCAGGCATGGCGCTCCCGCCCGGCTTTGCCGTGCGTACCGCGGTGAGCGGCTTACGCCTGCCCACCGATCTGGCGATCTTACCGTCGGGCGATCTGTTGATTGCGGAAAAAGGCAGCGGTCAAGGTTCCGCCGGCATGGCACGCGTCAGACTGGTGCGCAACGGTATGCTGCGCAGTACGCCCGTGATCACGGTCTCTACGTCCGTCCAGTACGACAGCGGCTTAGCCAGCATCATCTTGGACCCGCACTTCGCGCACAACGGTCATTTCTATTTGTGGTACCCCACCGGCGAAGACGCGCTGGGCTGGGACGGCACGCCGGTGAGTCGGCTTGCGCGCTTTACCTTCGACCCGGTTACCGGCAGGGCTGACCCCGCCAGCGAGACCCTTATTCTGGACAATGTGCTCTGGGACCCGATTCACAACGGCGGCGGCATCGGCTTTGCCGCGGATGGAACTCTCTTCCTTGCGACCGGCGACGCTTCGACCACCCTCAACCCAGCGCGCAATGTGGCCCAAAACTATCGCCATCTGGGCGGCAAGGTATTGCGTATCCGCCCCCAAGCCGACGGCGGTTACACGGTTCCCGCCGACAATCCCTTTGCCGATGGGCAGACCCAAATCAACGATGTGACGCCCTTGCCGGAAATCTACGCCGCAGGGCTGCGCAATCCTTTCCGCATGGCGCAACGCCTGCGCGACGGCGAGTTTTTCCTCGCCGATGTTGGGTTGACCGACTGGGAAGAGGTCAACCAAGTACTGCCGGGCGTCAACTATGGTTGGCCCGTGCGTGAAGGGCCGTGCCCCTTCCGCCGCCGGGGGGATGAGTGCACGCCCGCGCCGCCCGAATTCACCGACCCGGTGCTTGCGTATCCGCGACCTGCCAATGGCGGCTCGCTGGTCGGCCTGGCATTTTACGAGGGCCGCACCTTCCCCGCCGAATACCGGGGGCGGCTCTTCTTCGCCGACTTCAACAACCGACTGTTGTTTACCGCGGACTTGGACGCCGGCGGCGCGTATGAACTCTTTGCAACCGACATCGGTCACATCGTGGACATCGAGCCGACCGCGCACGGCCTCTATCTGGTGGACATCTACAGCGGGCGTATTCTCTTTCTATACTACGAAGGCGAAGGCAACCAGCCGCCGGTCCCAGTCTTCGCGGCGACACCTACGCTAGGCCGCCCGCCGCTGACGGTGAATTTTTCGGCGGCGGGCACCAGCGACCCGGATGATGCCGTGGCGTTTTATCGCTGGTCCTTCGGCGACGGCAGCGCGCCCATCACCACCACCGTGCCCAGCGCGAGCCATGTCTATACGCGCGAGGGCAACCACATCGCGACCCTGCAGGCGGTGGATATGCGCGGGGGCGAGTCGGAAATCCTGACCCACGAGATCACGGTCTATGACGGAGCCATGCCGGTCATTGTGCAACACAATCCGGCTCAACCGGAGCGCATGACCTATCAGGGTGGCGATACCATCCGCTTCACCGTCCAACGCACCGGCGACCGGCAGGACTTGGACCCGGATACCCCCTATCGCTGGCACATTGACCTCCACCACAACGACCATACGCATCCAGTGGTCACCGATTATGCGGCGGACGACGTGATGTTGGAGATTCCGCTGGAGAGCCATGACCTGGACAGCCTGCTTTGGTATCGCGTCCATCTCACCATGCTCACCGCGGACGGCATCCGCGTGCGCGTGAGCCATGACCTCCCGCCGCATTTGAGCACGTTGCAGGTGGTGAGTTGGCCGGGCAATGCACCGTTGACGGTGAACCAACTGCCCATCCGGCCCTTGACCCCGGTGGAAGTAGTCGTGGGCCAATACTACGAGCTGGGCACTGCGCCACGCATCCTCCATGCCGGGCGCGTCGCCGATTTTCGTGTTTGGGCCGTCTTGGATAGCTGGCCCATAGACCCCGATCTGTTGGGCCGGGAGGTGTTGCTCTCGCGCACGCCGACCATCGTCGCCGGGGCGCAGCCCAAGATTTACGCGGCCTTCTATACCGATGTAGGAGCCGCACAGCTGTTGATGTTGCCGTTGGTATTCGGCGCAACCGGCCCATGACCGTCGTGCGCCCCTGGGCGGGTCCGGCTACCGGTTGGCCTCGCTTGGGCTGTTGCTGTTGCCGCTGTTTCGATGCTTGCCCGTTCTCTGTTAAGGAGCTTATTGCTGTATGAGCGCACCCGCCAAAGAATTGAGTTACGACATCGCCGATCTCTCGTTGGCCGACCGCGGCCGCTTTCGCATGAGTTGGGCGGCGAAGGAGATGCCCGTCTTGGACTTGCTGGAGGAACGCTTCCGCCGCGAGCAGCCCTTCAAGGGGCTGCGCATGGCTGCGGCTATGCACGTAACGTCGGAGACGGCCAACCTCATGCGTGTCCTCCTGGCGGGCGGGGCGGAGGTCGCCCTGTGCGCCAGCAACCCGCTCAGCACCCAGGACGACATCGCCGCCGCGCTGGTGGTCCACTATGAAATGCCCGTCTATGCCATCAAGGGCGAAAGCAACGCGCAATACAACGACCACATGCGCAGCGTGCTCAGCATTCGCCCGCACATTACCATGGACGACGGCATGGACTTGGTCGCCATGTTGCACACCGAGCGCAACGACCTGTTGCCCGATGTCATCGGCGGGACCGAGGAGACCACCACCGGCGTGATTCGCTTGCGCGCGATGGCCGCGCAGGGTAAACTGCGATTCCCGGTCATTGCCGTCAATGACGCCATGACCAAGCATTTCTTCGACAATCGCTACGGCACCGGTCAGAGCACCATTGACGGCATCATCCGCGCCACCAACGTCCTCCTGGCGGGCAAGAACTTCGTCGTGGGGGGCTACGGCTGGTGTAGCAAGGGGATCGCGATGCGTGCGCGCGGGATGGGCGCCAACGTGATTGTGACCGAGGTCAACCCCCTGCGCGCGCTGGAGGCGGTGATGGACGGCTTCCGGGTCATGCCCATGCGCGAGGCTGCGGTCGAAGGCCATATCTTCTGTAGCGCCACCGGCGACATCCACGTCATTGACCGCCACCACCTGGAGGTGATGCGCGACGGCGCCATTCTCTCCAATAGCGGTCATTTCGACGTGGAAATCAACATGAAGGCGCTGCGGCAGATGGCGACCAAGATCACGCGCGTGCGTGATTTCTTGGACGAGTATACCCTGGAAGACGGGCGACGCATCTATGTGGCGGGCGAGGGCCGCTTGGTCAATTTGGCCGCGGCGGAGGGCCATCCCAGCGCAGTCATGGACATGAGCTTTGCCAACCAAGCGCTGGCTGCCGAATACTTGGTCAAGCACGCGGGGAGTTTGACCGGCAATGTCTACAATGTGCCGGAGTCTATTGACCAGGAGATTGCGGCGCTCAAACTGCGCGCCATGGGCGTGGAGATTGACCAACTCACCGCCGAGCAGGAAGCCTATCTCAACGAGTGGACGTT